>JBCCXA010000028.1 GCA_039192515.1 Verrucomicrobiota bacterium
ATATACTTATCCAGATTTGTTACCTTTAAAGCACTTAGTATTGCTCGATTTTTTATCAACGCCTTGATCGTATAATTTTGATATTTACTTTTTTTGTATAGAGAAACGATGAGATTAAGCCCCACAGAATCTACAAGAGTCGTGTTTGAAAAATCCACAATCAGGGTGTTCCAGTCATCCGTCGCCTCTTTCAATGTATCCGAAATAGACTCATCGATTTCATCCCTATTTTGACTATTTAGTATAATAGGCATCATGATGTGCAATTCTTTTGAATCTTCTTTGTATGAGTAATCTAACATTTGTAGTAATCTAGGTGAGGTTTATTTTCTTTTCTAAAACACTCCATCATGGATACTTGTTCTTGAAATTTTCTGTTACGCCCAAGGCATGATATGATTAACGGCTAGTTGATTGGTTTTTGAGTATGATGCATATACTTCATACAGTTTGGATAACAACAGCATGGTCGAGATTAAGTAGCTTTCAGCATGTGTATTTTTACGATTCGTGAGCAAATAGCGGTTTTATCTAAAGCGTCGAAGTGTTTCTGTTCTATGCAAAGCCTACTTTTAAAAGCTAAAGTTATGCAGTGAGAGATCATCCATTTCACTGAGACCATATTCTGCTTAACTCTTAGATTCTAAAACTTTTGTGCACATAAATTCTTAAAACGTCATTTATAACTATATTAATCTAAATAGAAACAAAAAAGTACATTTAAATTTTTTAAATGACAAAAATGTCTAAAAAAATTTAAGAATAAGATCAAAAAAAACTCCGTTTGGCAATTAGCTCTGGATTACATGTTAGAAGTTGAACGAGACGGGTAGCATGCATGACTAGATTAGTTGCTAAGAACCTAGTTAACAGCACAGGATTTTAGTACCAAATTTTACCCTCTATTCCAAAAGTCTGAGGAGCACCAGGCGTACCGGCATTGGAAGCGGGCTGCTTGTATCCGTAATACAAAGTATCTGTGATATTCTTGCCGTAAAAGTAAATACCCCAATGATCACTTTCATAGCCAACTCGTATATCCATGAGGCCATAGTCAGCCTGCCTAAATAGTTCTGTGTTCATTTCATCGTAATAGGTGGAGCCCAAAAATTTCCCATCAATTCGTCCTATGAACCCAGTGGGATGTTTATATTCCGCATACAAATTAATATTGTATTCTGGAACGAAAGGGACTCGCTTATTATCTAAGCTAGCGCCTGTGATGGCATCCGAATGACTTGCAAATACAGCCCACGAGTAACCTAGGCCTGCTCCTATTTCTAAATCTTTAATAGGAGTTGCAGTCAACTCGAACTCTCCACCCCATATTTCAACTTGGTCTGCATTAATAATGGTATAGTCAACAGAACTGATAAATCTCTCAAACTGATAATCCCAGACTCGAGAATAAAATAATGCTCCATTCATCAAAACCTCATTTTCTAAAAAAGATTTTTTGAATCCGATATCCGTCATAAGAACGCGTTCAGACGCATAATCCGTAGAAATCGTGCTTCCTTGGAAAGGCACAAATCCCCCAGCCTTGAAATTATAAGATAAATTAGAATAAAACATTAAAGTATCATCATAATCATAGGCCATACCTATATTGGGAGCATAATTGATGAAATCGCCCTTTCGATGAAAGGGCGCTCCAATACCGGAAAAAGTAGTCACATGACTTGATAGTTCTTTTTGCCGATAATCCAACCGTATGCCTCCCAACATACGTAAATCATTTCTAATAGGGATCGAAATATTTCCAAAAATTGCATAGATATCGCTTTCTAAATCATTCAACGCACGATCCATTAAACCTGGGCCAGTAAGATTTCGTGCTAGATTCCATTTAGCATCTTCATTGGAATAGAAAAGACCGGAGGACCACATGAGGTCTGTCTTAAAATCTCCGACTGAAGATAATCGAAGCTCTTGTGACCAAACCTGTTGATGATTATCAATGGCTTGCAAAACAGCCGGAGCAGGCAAAAAAGTTAAATTAACAAGATAAGGATCCAAATCCCATGAGCGATAACTGGTAACTGATAAAAGCTCGTAATAATCTCCGGTATATTTGATCTTGAATCCAGTCATATTGGTATTAATAACTGTTATCCCTTCCCGATCTTTAGAGACTGTAAATGGTTGTGTACCTAGACCAATACCCGATAATCTTTGCTCTCCACCTTCGAAGTTTTCAATTTGAGAAATGAGGGAGAATTCTAGATACTCATTAAGAAGCCAGCGAAGATGAATCCTTCCCCCAATTCCCTCTTCCGAATCAGGATCTGTATTTAAAAATTCATTGTATAAATATCCATCTCTTCTTTCATAAAACCCCGAAAAGCCCATAAATAGTTTTTCATTTACCGCTGGCCCAGAAATGCCAAGAGAATATTTTTGCTGATTATAGCTTCCATATAATGCCGATGCCGTTGCTTGGGCAAAATTTTCGGGTTCATTTGTATACTGGAGAAGGACACCTGCCTCACTATTCAGCCCATAATGGCTGGCCTGATGGCCTCTTTTGACAATGACATGAGAAAGATTGGGAACCTCACTAGAATTGGTTACCACTTGCCCAATTGGAATATCATCCAAGTAAATAGCTACTGGCGAGTCTGAAAAAAACACTGTATTTACTAACCCCCTCATACCAAAAATAGAATTAAAAGCCCTACTTCCAGCATGCTGATTTGATAGATTAGGAAATGATGAAAATATTTCTTCCAAGTCATGAATTGCTTGAGAGCTTTGATGGCTAAAAGATATGACGCTGCTGCTGTTAGGTAAGGAATCTTGGTCTAATTCACTCACAGCATTTACGGTAATGTCTGGAAGTGCAGTGACTAAGTCATCATCAGGTAAATATGTCGGATATATGTGGTTGTGGTCTCGATCTGTAGACTCAACATCATGATTGCCTTTTGATATTTCTATTGCTAGAAAAATGAAAAAAACCACTTTAATCATATAATGGCAGTGATTAATTATCAAATTTTCCAACATTAGTCTTTTTCTATTGCTTATTCTACTTCAATGAAATAAAGCAGTAATATTCCATAAGCCCGAATATAGTCCTCCAATTAAAGGTTGGTTTTATAGAATAAAATTTCGCGTAAATATAGATAAAAGAAAAAGATGAAATGACAATGCATTGTAAATTGAATGTGCGGATATCAAAATTGAGGTTGCTTGCCCTGTCCCATTTAGAATACACGAAATCTTAGGAGTCTAAATATGGCTCTTCGATATATCTTAAGTATACCATCGATTCATAAAGCCATGAGCTCCTTATCATGAATACCTCGCGAATCTCAGACCCTCATTTAGTTTCACTCTTGGAGAAACAAAGTAGCCAAACGCCTAATGATGACTACCTATTTTACAAAAAGAACGAAACATATCACCCCCTCACTTATAGTGATACCTGGAAAATGGTTGAGCTAGCTTCTTCCAGATTACTGCAGTTTAATATACAAAAGGGAGACCGAATCTGCGTGATCGCTAGCACGTCCCCTGAGTGGGAAATCATTAATTATGCCATCCTCTTAATTGGTTGTGTGACCGTCGGAATAGCTAATAGCTCGAGTAAAGATAGTGTTCAAAGCATTGTGAATGACTGCGGAGCATCCCTCGTTGTTTATGAAACCCGATCCGATAGCGATTTATCCAAGTCCTTTCGGCTACCCTCCGCAACTCTAAGATCACTCATTCCAGATCTTGGACAAGGTCAAGGACTTCAGGATCGAGTAAATAGACCATTGTTAAGCTCGGATGACCCCGCAACCATCATCTACACTTCTGGGACAACTGGATTGCCCAAGGGTATCTTGTACACCCATGAACAGCTTTTGTTAGGAGCTAGAGCTATCCTAAATGCATTCCCAGCACCCAGAGGATCCAACCTTATTTGCTGGCTGCCTTTAGCTCACATGTACCAGCGAATTATGAATCTTTATGGGCTTTTGTTAGGTGCAAAGATCTTCTTTGTTAGGGACCCTAAGTTCATTATAAACGAATGCAAGTGTGTGCATCCTTATTTATTTTCTGCGGTACCTTCCTTTTATAATCAGATCTATGATGAATTTTTAAAAGAGTTGTCGATGGAGCGTGCGACTTCCCAATCTATCATGAGAAAATATTTGAGCATTTCATCTTACAAGCACTTCAACACACACAGGGTGGCAAAATTGCTTAAAAATACTCCCCTGACCCTACTCAAAAAATATCGCAATCTTCTAGGGACAAAGCTTGAATATCCACTAACTGGATCCGCACCAACACCTTCTGCAACATTGGCTTTTTTTCATGCCTTAGGTATACCCCTATATGAAGGCTACGCTATGAGTGAAAACACTATTCCTATCTCAATAAGTAATCCCCAGAACTATAAAATGGAAACCGTGGGCAGACCTGTAGTTGATAACCATTTTAAAATCTCCAAAGATGGAGAAATTCTTGTTAAAGGAAGAGGTATATTCCGTGGTTACTATAACGACTTGAATTCTGACCGGTTTTTTACCTCGGATAACTATTTTAAGACAAATGATCTGGGTTACTTAGATTCTCAAAAATTCCTTCGTCTTACTGGTAGAAAAAGTGATATCATCAAAACTTCTACGGGTAGAAAAATTGCTCCTACCAAGATAGAAGCTCTGGTTCAGGATCACCCCGATATCTCACATTGCTTGGTTCATGGGAATAATCAAAAATTTTTAATAGGCCTTATCGCTTATGGAAAAGTGTCTTATCCTCCTCAGAAAGACTTATTTCAGTATGCAGAAGAAAGGTTGACTAATCATATTCATGAAATTAATCAAAAACTAAGCAAACAAGAACAGGTTTGGATCTGGGGAATCATATATGGCAGCTTTTCTATTCAGCGTAAAGAGATCACCCCCACATTAAAATTGCGTAGAAATAGTATTATTGATAACTACAAACAGCTGGTCAGTGAATTATATCAGATAGAAATGAAAATAACCGAGGAAGTCTCCCCACATTTCCTTCATCACAGGCCCTCATAAAAACATCAAAATTTTTTTGATCCATTGCCAATGAAAACCATTTTCATCACAGGAGCTGCTGGAGTGATTGGAAGCTCTATAGCTGAGTATCTCTTAAAGAAAACTGATAATTCCATTGTGTTATTACTCAGAGCCCATTCAAAAGAGCACTTAGAGGAGAGAATTTCGTCTCTGGCAGCATTTTGGGGCCTATCAAAAACAGCACTCCTAAAAAACAAAAGAATTGTCCTATTGGCAGGAGATCTTAGTCAAAAGAAATTTGGCCTTTCTAATGAGCAATATAAGCAACTTAGCTACAGGGTGACCCACATAATTCATTCTGCAGGCCATGTAAAACTTAGTCAAACCTTGTCTGAGGCAAGGGCCAACAGTGTCTCTCTCTTAGAGAACGTATTGTCCTTTGTAAATGATTGTAAACATCATGAGTTCAAAAAAGTTGAATATATCAGCACGATTGGGGTAGCAGGCAAAGCTCCAGGTACCATTCCCGAAAAAAGGCTCTATAATAAACATGGTTTTAACAACTATTATGAGCAAGCAAAATATGAGTGCGAAGAAAGGTTGTTCCAGGAGATAGAAGAGGGGATTCCAATTACCATTCATCGACCCAGCATGGTTGTAGGAGACTCTAAATCCGGGAAGATTATTAATTTTCAAATTTTCTATTATCTCTGCGAATATTTTTCTGGGGCTTATTCAAATGGCATACTACCCGATACAAAATTATTCAAACTTGATATTATTCCGTCAGACTATATCTCAAAAGCAGTGACAATTTCCATGGATGATGATCTCACAGTAGGTCAAATTTTTCATTTATGCTCGGGGAACCAACATGCCATTATACTAAACGATTTAAATCAGCTAGTTGAACCCTCGTTTCAAAGTCAGTCAAAAAAACAGCCTTTTGTAATCAAAATCCCTATAGATCTCATGAGACTGTATGCGAAAGTAGCTCCCTTATGGATCCGCAACACTAAGAGAAAAAAAGCTCTAGCCGCTAGCTCTTATTTTCTCCCTTACATGAAAAACGTCCAAATCTTTAATACAATTATGACGGAAAAATACTTTAAAGAAAAAAATATACTTATACCGAATCCCAAAGATTATATAACCCCTATCCTAAGCTACTACATGCATCATAAAAAATAAAAATACCCTAAATACTGGCTTTCTACATTATAAAACTCTTACCTATTCGCTTATATGTGCTTTATTAAATATTTAAATAACAGTAGTGTCACAAATTTTAAGCAACATGAGCTTCAAAGCGGATGGTTTATAATAAAAATAGAGTCGTTGTTACTGGTTTGGGTGTTTTAGCTCCTAATGGTATTGGCATCAATCCATTTTGGAGAACTTTAATTGAAGGGAAAAGTTCGATCGGAACAGTAACACACTTTGATGCTAGTAAGCTGAAATCGCGTATTGCAGGTGAAATAAAAAATTTTAAGCCAGAAGATTATATTCCCAAGAAATCTAAGCCTCATCGACTCGCTCGGCATACTCAGCTTGCCATTGCTGCAAGTTTACTAGCCATTAAAGATGCAACGCTGACATCTGAATTATTAGCGGAATTTGCTCCAATACTTGTTCTAACAGGGGTTAGCACAAGTGCTCTTGATTTGCTTTATAGATCGGCTAGCACCATGGAGAAGCATGGCTATAGCCATGCGACCCCTTATGTTGTCAGTGGAACTCCCCCGCAGGCTATTGCCAGCTCTATTTCAGACTTAATTAACGTGCGCTGTCAAAGTGTCACTGTTTCTACGGCATGTGCGGCAGGTTTAGACGCCATCGGCCAGGCCTATCAGGAAATTAAAAGCGGAAAAGCGGAAATCGCTGTTACAGGAGGCGCCGACGCTCCCATTTCGCCAGTTCCTTTTGCAAATTTAGCTGCAGCAGGTATGGCCTCTTCCCAAAATAATGCCCCTGAAAAGGCTAGCAGGCCCTTTGATGCCAAAAGGGATTCAGGTATCATCTCTGAAGGAGCAGGCATTGTGATTTTAGAAAATCTTGAAACCGCAATAGCTAGAGGAAACAGGCCTTACTTAGAAATCAAAGGGTATGCCTCCAACATGGATACAGATTCAAGTCAACCTGCTTCAGGACTTGCTGGTGCTATGGAGATGGCTCTTGCAAATGCAGCAAAAACCTATTTAGACATTGATTATATTTCCGCTTGGGGGCCAAGTCATCCTATACTTGATAGGGTAGAAACCGAAATGATTAAAAAAATTTTTCATAAGAAAGCCTATAGTATTCCTGTTAGTTCCATTAAGGGGGTGATTGGTAATCCTCTTGCCGCCGCCGGTGCAATTCAATTAATATCTTGCGCACTGGCCATAAGAAATAAAGAAATACCACCCACGGCAAACTATGAATTTCCCGATGAGTACTGTGATCTGGATTACGTTCCAGTAAAAAGCCGTAAGATCAATATCCGTTCTGCGCTTGTCAATGCTCATGGAATCGGCGGTGGCAATAGTTCTTTGATTGTCGAAAGCTTTGAGTCATGAGTACTCTCACGCTGATATTAATAGGCGCGATTATATTAAATCTCTCCATCTCACTGATCGTTTATTTGAACAACCCTAAAAGAGGAACAAACCAACAATTCTTGACGCTCGGTTTTGCCATTACCGGTTGGCTAACAACTTATGCATTTATATTCTCACAAACATCTCCAGGGGGTGCGGCGTTTTGGATTCAAACCTCAGGAGCTATTGGCAGTTTTGTTGTCGTAGCCTTTAATCTTCTACGTTTGGCTATTTTATTTCCTAATCTATCCATCTTTAAACTCTATCAAAAATCATTCTTCTGGCTCGTCCTCTACCTTTTAACTGCTATCTACTGCTATACACCTTTGTATATTCAAGGCGCTATCATACCGAAAGAAGGAGTGCCTAACATTGTTCATGGTCAAGCTTCCTTATGGTTGTTACTGTATTTTTTGATTTCCTTAAGTTTTTTAATCAAAAACATTATTTACAACATTAGGTCAACCCAAGGCATACAAAAAGAGGAGCTTAAATATGTTCTGACTGGGTTGGTTTCACTTTTATGTGTAGGGATTTTTCTTGCAGTGTTATTACCAAGAATCACGCAACACTACCAATCCACTATCCTTGCACCTCTTTGGGTTATTCTCATGAATAGCTTTATTGCCTATGGTATTGCGACAAAAGAAATCATGGATGTTGGCGGTATTTTCCGACGAATACTGGCTTATGCCATCCTATTAGCTTATTTGCTTATTGTCTATACCACTACGTGGTGGGTTTCTTCCATGGTATTGAATTTCTTTGATGGCAAGAGTTCCTTTACTCCCCATTTAATTGCTGCGGTTATTTCTGTCTTGTCCATGAGTAGGGCTAAAAGCTTTCTTCAAGTATTCGTTAATAAACTATTTATCAACATTCATGAAATTGATCTGAAACAAGAAATTCAAAAAGTGGATAGCATACTGCCCCAAATCACCACAACAAAGGACTTGCTTGAAAAAGTCTCACAGGGACTAACCCGCTCTGCAGGAACAGATAAAATATCCATCTTTCTTTTTAACCAAGGTCATTTACAAAATGTCTATTCAACATTCATTAAACCTCATAATACCTCATTCGATGTTGAAGCCCCTTTACCTAGCATACTAAGAAAAACTCAAACGCCTCTGCATAGGCAACTCATCCCTCGCTTCAAGCCTAGTAAAGAGCTTACAATTATTGATCAACTTCTCAGTGAACTAGATGCCTCACTGGCCATAGGCATTCATACTAAAGGCGAAATAAAGGGTCTCATTCTCATGGCTGAACGCCTATCTGGCAAAATGTATACACGTAGCGATCTAGAGGCACTGCAAATTCTAACGAACCGCATCGCGACCGCTTTAGAAAATGCACAGCTTTATACAGCAGTTGAAAATGCCAAAATTTATAACGATATTCTACTGGAGAATCTCGTTAGTGGAATTATCGCTATAGACAATTCCAAAGAAGTAAAAATTCTTAATGCAGAAGCTCAGAGACTACTCGACCAAAATCTTTCTTCTACCAATAATCTGGTGACGCAGGATCTCCCTGATGCTATCCAAGGGTTTATAAAAGAAATTTATCTGAATAAACAGGAAAAGGCTAGAAACGAGATTGAATTAGTATCAGAAAATGGAATCACTCGCTATTTACAAATCGGAGGCTCCATACTTAAAGATCAAACAGGAGGTAATCTCGGAACTATCCTCATTTTACATGATGTATCAGCCATTAAAGAACTCGAGCAGCATGTAAAGCATTCTGAGAAACTTGCTACCATAGGCAAACTTTCTGCAAGCATGGTCCATGAAATAAAGAATCCTTTGGTTGCTATCAAAACATTTACACAACTTATTCCAGAACGAAGGAATGATGAGGAATTTATTAAGTCATTTTCTCATCTTGTGGGAAAGGAAGTAGATAGAATTGAAAAAACGATCAAAGGTCTGCTGGAGTACACAAAGCCATCGAAACCTTATTTCCAAACTATCAGTCTTCATCTTGTGCTCAAAGAGGTTACTAGCCTTCTCAATGCTCAGATAAGTAAACACCGAATTCAATTATCACTGGCATTGAACGCGGAAGATGACTTTATCAAAGCCGACCAAGACCAACTCAAACAAATATTTGTAAACCTTCTCCTTAACTCATGTGACGCCATGAAAGAAGAAGGTAAGATCTTGATCATTACTCACCCTCAAAAAAACTCCACCAGAGCTTCTCGCAAGGCTATCAAGATGACCATAGAAGATAATGGAGAGGGTATCCCTAAAGAAAACCTTGAAAACATTTTTGATCCTTTTTTTACTACTAAACGAACTGGAACTGGATTGGGACTTTCTCTAACGTACAATCTCGTCATGGCCCATAATGGTAAGATACGAGTAGAAAGTGCAATGAGTCGGGGAACCTCTTTTCATTTAGAATTTCCTCTGAAAAACAAAGCTAATAGAAATGAATAGGCGATTCATCAGCATAATCTACTCACCTCAATCTTCTTTAATTCAAAAAATTAGAGGCTATCTCTATTCATCTAGCGAAGTCATTGATGTTCCCCATATCAACTCGCTATTTCTTTTACTGAAGCAACATTCACCAGCTATCTTATTTGTTGATATGACAGCCTCTCAGAGCGAGAAGCTCCTGGAACATATCAACAACACCCAACCGCAGGTTCTCATTATAGCTATTGGAGATGAAAGAAGTGATCCTATTTTAATGGCACAAACAAAGGATATTTTTACGACTATAAACCCAAATTTTTCAAAAAATCAGATTCAATCTACTTTTCAAATGGCTTCGCGCCATCTTGATGTCATCAAAGAATGTGAAACCTTGCGCGAAGAGCTCCAAAAAAGGCGTGAACCTCAAGAGAAAGTCATTCCCAATGAATTACTAGATCGTCAGGCATCTATCCACGAAGTGCTCCAGTCTTTTGCGCAATTTGATAATATTGATAATCTACTGAATCAATCCCTGCAATGGCTTCGCCATGAAAAGTATTTAGGCTCCGTTGGTATTTTTCTTAAAAACTCAGAGCAGAAATACTACTTGAAAAGGGCTTTGAAAGCCCCTCAAATTGTAAACGATATCACTTTTGATTCTAGCGACTTGTTAACAACATGGTTGCATTATAATCCTACGGCATTAACCATCACTAATGTTGAAGAAATAGGTGACCAGAATACGAAAAAACATCTTAAAAAATCGCTTCAAGCACTCTTCGCTGAGGTGGTCCTTCCCTTGCATGATGGGGAGCATTTGTTGGGATGGATTTTTTTGGGTAAAAAAGCCACTGGCAAACCGCTTAATAACAAAGATATTATTGAAATATCTTTAATCGCGGATCAACTAGGCATCGTTATTGAGAAGTGCTACCTCCAACAGCAAATCGCCCAGCACAAACTTTACTTCGAAAATATCCTCAACACACTTTCAGCCTCCCTTATCCTCTTTGATCGGGATGCAGAAATTATCTGGTGGAATCATAGTGCAGCTGCTCTCATTGATACATTGCCTAAAGTGGTCAAACGGTGCCATGCAAACCACATCCATTCTGAACTTTCAGGCCTCATTACTCAGGCTTGCAGCTATCCATACGAAACTTCCACTTTGAAGTGGAAGAAACCTCAATCTAATGATCAATTTCTTGTTGAATCCGTCCCCTGCTTTGGCGCAGGGAAAATGCAGAGCGGATTTTTACTGATTCACGACATGGCATCCGACACCCTTTTCAAGCAAAATCATAAAAAACATGAACAAACGATCCTGGCCTCTGAGCTAGCTCAAAAATTATCTATCAGCATTCGATCTCCACTTGCTACAATCAAAACATTTATACAGCTCCTCCCTGAAAGATCTCATGACAAAGAATTTCAAGACATCTTTATCAGATTAGTCTCTGAAGAAGTCAAGCGGTTACAAAATCTTAGCGGTGAGATTCAAAAGATGGCACACGGTCAGGAGATACTCTCAGGCTATTTGAGAATGCAGGACATTCTTAGGGATTCGATTAGTCATGCGATCACTGAAAACAACCATAAAAGTATTAGCATTATGAGTTCATTTGATCCTGAGGATGTTTTTGTTGTTGGCGACCATCACTCTCTAGTAAGATGCTTTTCCCAAATGATTAGTGGCCTCATTAAGTTGAAATCTAACACTGAATCGGCATTAAAAATTAGCTTACTGCTTTCTAAAGAATCACTTGCATATCCCTGCTGTTTGGTTCGGCTAGAAAACCTACAAGAATCCAATCATTCGGCAGGGTCCTTGAGAAATAACGGGCACAAATATGACACAAATCTCCATGAGTTCAGCGATATACCGCAGCCTAATGATATTTGGCATATTACAGAGCTAAGTTTTATAAAAAAAGTGTTAGCAAACCATGCTGGAACCTTTAAGATTGGTTCTCAGGGTAAATTTAAATATATAACTATTTCTTTACCTATAGCAAAAGAAGAGACATTAATAAGAGAAAGAAGCGAATTATCATGAAACATATCTTAGTTGTAGACGACGAAGAAGGAAGTAGAGAGTCACTCAAGGCAATTTTTTGGAATTCTTACCAAGTCATTACTACAGAATCTGCTGAAAAAGCTGTTAATTATCTTAAAGATAGAACTTTTGATCTAGTCATTTTGGACATCTTACTGCCCGAGAAGGATGGTATGCAATTTCTAAAGGAGGTGAGGAGCCTCTATCCAGATGTACCTGTGATCATGGTCAGTGCTGTTACCTCCACCAAGACCATGGCTGAAGCTATCAGGCTTGGAGCAGTCGATTTTATCAGTAAACCCTTTGAAGTTCACGATGTGAGAACTATAGCAGAACGAGCAATTGCATACTCTGGCATGATGCGACAAATCGAAGTAACTCGTAGAGAAAAATCCTTAGATTACTCTAAAAATTCACTCATTGGTGAAACTATTGCCATTCGCCAAGTGCGAGATAAAGCCGCTCAACTAGCTTCAAAGCAAGCACCTATTCTCATACTCGGAGAAAGTGGAACCGGAAAAAAATTATTTGTCCGGCATGTTCACTCTACAAGCCAGAGAAGCTCTCACCCACTTATTATCCTACCCTGTTCTTCGCTTCCTGAAAGCATGATCGAAGAGGAAATATTTGGCAGACATAGCCATAGTGCAAATACATTTGAACTTGAAACGCTTGGTAGACTTGACCTTGCAAAATCAAGCACCTTGCTGATTCAAGACGTTCATGTCTTATCAGAAACTCTTCAACAAAAACTAATAGATGTTACATTGAACGGCTCATTCAGAAGAGTTGGAGGTATCCAAGAAATTCAAACGACCGCATCTCTTGCATTCACAAGCGCCTCCACGGATCTGGATACATTTTTTAATCGTCAAATCTCGGAAATGTATCCCAATAGTATTGTCCTGATCCCGTCTCTAAGAGATCGAAAAGAGGACTTAGCTCTACTATCTTACTTTTTCTTGAACTCCTTCAAGCAAACACACTCCGTTGCTATGTCGGATATAGAAATCGGTGCTACAGAATTAATTAGAAAATATAACTGGCCCGGAAACGTCAAAGAATTAAAAGATACTATTGAGCATATCGCCTCGATCTACCCAGATCAGGATTGCTTGAAAATTGAGCATCTCCCCTGTGAGATCAAGAACAGAATTCCTTTATCTATAACGCCAAGTAAAGCACCCAATGAGCTAAGAAGCCTAAAGCATGCGGTTAATGAATTGCAGCGAGATCTGATTATCAAGGCTCTCCATAAAGCTAACGGAAAACAAGTCGGTGCTGCAAAAATACTAAGAACCACTCCACGTATACTCAAAACCCGAATGAAACAACTGAATATTCAGACCATCATTAAGTGATGATACCTACACCTTTAAACCCTGGTGATGTCATAGAGGTGGAATGAGATACCGGTAGCTTAGAGAATAATACAGTTAATCCATGATCTTAGTACGAATGAATAAGGAGCCTGGTCCATTTTCGATCAGGTTCTCCACATTCTCATAGACACCATCAACGACCTTCACATTGCCAATACTCGGATTAATATCTGTCCAACTACCAGGTTCAAGATTGGGGGAAGTCTGGATTTGATAGATGAACCCAGCATCATCTATAAGCTTTCTATGGGAAAAAAGGATATAGTCTTCCGAAATTTCGACTCCAACAGGAACTGCCTTTACCGATCTGTCCATGGGCGCACCCCCCAAAGCATATTCAACAAGATTAGATAGCCCATCCCCATCAAAATCCCCGTTCTTATCCCCAATATCTACACCCAATCCAGATGCCCAATAGTCCATTTCATCCCATAACCACTTAGAGGCCATAACCTTTTGCTCAGCAGCAAACTCCACCGCATTCATCGCACCCTCAAAGAGCTTAACCTCACCGATAATTCCGTGAGCATGACGTCCACTCTTACTAGTGGTTCCCAAACGAACTGCCCGATTTACAGTAAAGTCTGCTGCGGCTACAAGCCCCTCGACAGTGCTATTGCTAAGTGAATCCCACAACTCTAATCGTCCACTTCCTGCATTGTAATTTACCGCAATAATTGCTGAATCTCCTACCGTTAGACTCTTTAATTGAGTGAGTTCCTGACTACCCAAGATAACTTTCGGGGTTCCATTGGAACTGAGCTTAATACAAAAACCTCCCGACACCGAACTATTTCCCACCAGATCCTGAGGACTGGTGTTACCAGTCCGCTTGTAGGCTATGAAGAGTGCAAAACCCGTTGCTCCTGCCGACTGATCCAGCCAACTGTCACCCCCATTTGCAAATAGATCAAAGGCGTTTTGCTCATCGCCAAAATCCAACCCCTTGAGTCCAGAGGGAAATGACTGCGCCGACGGATAGACCACACTCCCAGCATAAGGCACTGCGTGATTATTCAACCCAGAGGTATCTAACCATCGATTCACTGGTGAACCTTCCACATTGAGGGCTTTGGTGGCATCCAAATGGAGTAAGAGCACCGGTGAGATACTTCCACCACCGGCATTTGCTATCCACTTGGAAACAAATTGATCCTGCTCCAACTCAAACTCAAGCGCATTTAGCTTTCGACTAAAAATTTTCACCTCACCAACAAGACCGTTTAGATATCTTGTGTTGTTGGTAGACATACCCAAAAGCACCGGAGCGTTTTCCGAGAAATCCTTTGCACCTACCATCGTGCTACTCGTTGAGCCACTTAGTGAGTCCCAAAGCTCGAAGAGCCCACTATCCTGATCATAATTTACGCCTATCACGATGCTATCTCCTACTGCCACAGACCCGCCTTGACTCAATGTCTTTCCATTCAGAGAAGATTGTAGGGTTCCATTGAACATACGCATTAAAAAACCCGAGCCTGTCTTGGAGTTATTACCCAATAGGTCTTCTCGGGTTTTACCAGTGTCCTCCACCCGTTTGTAGGCCAACAATACAGCAAACCCCTGGGCCTTTGGAACAGACTGATCCAACCAAGCATCAGAATCAGTTGCCCCAAATAACTCCAGGGCACTGGCTTCCACACCAAAATCCAGACTACTGGAACCAGAAGCAAATAGATCGGCGCTAGGATACGTAATCGAATTGTGATACACGTTGGCGTGCTTTTTATTCCGAGACTGATCCTTCCAACGAGTCACGGGATTACCCACTATAGACCCCTGGATCGTTGCATCCAAATGGATGATCAACCCTCCTTCTAAGTCATCAGAAGGCACAACATCTATCGCAAAAATCCGCACATCAGAATCTCCATCGGCATCGCTGACTCGAATGGCAATACCATACTCACCCTCACCACCAGTGACTCTTCCACTAATCTGACCCGTATTTTGATTTAATGCCAACCCCGCTGGCAGTTCACCCGCCTCCAACGACCAAGTTAAGGGACCATCTCCACCTGTCACCGCTATGCTTTGTAAGTAGCTAGCTTGGCTTGAAACACCTCTTAACTCGGTTGTGGTAATGATAGGAACTGGACTTTTCGACTTAAAATCGTAGATACGTAGGGGGGCAATTTCATTTTCAAACATCGTCCAGCCATTGTTATAAAACTTTTCAAAATCGGGTAATACATGTGCGATATCTGGCCGATACTTTTCTCTTACGGGTGTCCATGATTTTTTATTACCTAATTTCGACGACCATTGAAGGAACCAAGCGACCTCGGAGGCCACCGGGTTTGCCTCAAGCCGCAAAGCGTGACTGCAATACCAGTTAGCCTGAGTCCCGGATGCCATACCATCCTTGACACCGATTTCGGAGAGCACGGCAATTTTATTGTGCTCCCTTGCCATACCGACAATCAACTCGCTGGCAGGCTCGATCGACTTGGAAAAATCTGTCGAGTTATACCAATCAATTCCATAACCATCCACCCAGTCGTGTCCTGGAAATTGTTCCATATATTCAACCATGGTATCGGCCTTATTCGGAGAGATGATATAGATGAGATTGCGCACTCCTTTGGTGTCCAGAAGGTAACTCACCATCTCATACCACAACTGGTTATACTGCTCTGCACTGGCCGCGTTCCCTGACCACCAGAAGGTATTATGGTATTGCTCATACAAAGGGCGAAAAAAGATGGGTATCAATTTACCCTTATCGTCTTTCATGGCATTGAAAAAGTCTGCTGCATCATCAAGATATCTGTAAAAATTAGCACGTGCATCTATGCCATTTACGATATTACCTTCAAGAATATGCTGAACTGTTTTCCTGTCCCCACGGTCATTGTATTTTCCTTCAGTAGCTGGGTTGGACATATGCCAGCTTATAGTGATCACTCCTCCCCGAGCATGCACAGCTTTAATGATTTTGCCGTAAGTAGACTTCTCGTAAGCGGGGCTTGGTGCCCAACTTGAGTTAGGTGTAATTTTTTTTTGCTGTGCGTATGAGATAAAAAATCCAAGCCCACAACACCCGGATTATCGCCCACAATCTCCTTGGTGTCTGAGTTGCTGTAGTTCTTATTATCAAATTTGTGATACCCACGGGTAAAGGGACGTTGCACTCCATAAAGCAGGTTTGTTTTTGCTAGCTGCTGCATATTGACGTAGAGGGCCTTGGTCTCCGGCGTGGCATGAAGATCAATTAAAAGTTTATCTGTGACTTGAATTTCAGATGCAGGAATGGGAGCTGCATCTGCATTGATCGAAATGAAAGCAAATGCAACAGTTAGTAGATATATAAAATGAGACATATTTTTTATCATAAGTGTCAACATTCCTTAATCATTTTGATAAACTAACAAAGTTAAAGCATTGCACAATTCTATGATTCCCAATTTAAGTTTTAATACAATTTTTAATATTTAAGAATATATTTTAAATAGTATGTATATACTATTATAATTTTGCCCTCTGAAATTATGGATTTAGAAGGACTTAAGATAAATAAGACGAAAATGTATATAAATTTAACTCAGATTATTTGAGCAAGAATTGAATAAAATACGCAAAACAATTGACTTAATAATGAAGAATTTTTTTCTTTTAACCTGTATAAGCATCTATTTGAACTCAAGAGATAGCGTATTGACAGAGATACCATCAAGCTAGACCGACTCTCGATAAGCATACTAATCACAAAAGTTAAATTTTTTGAATAGTTTTAGTCCGAATGAGACCAAAGATACTTAAAGATCCGTGGGAGATAATAGGACAAGAAACAAAAAGTCCGCCTGAGATATTACCTTTTTGAGACCCATGTTCCTACTCTATCTGGGTTGGTGCTCCGCCCACTTGATCGCTTCGCTTTCGCCCGCTAGCGAGAGCTATGCTCAGACGATGTAATTGACACATCTTCCTCAACTCTCCTTTCCTTGTCGCTCTACCTTTAGGTATCTGGTTCCAATTCTATGGCATCGTCCTGGTTTAAATAGCAAAAGAGAAATTCTGTGATCTGCAGCACTAGTTTGAAGAATCTGACACTAGCAGAAGCTTTCATCTGAAACTCCTGAAAAACAAGCCTACGTTTTGTCCACTTGTATTTCGAAGTGGTATTTTTAAGCGAGTAGGACAGGATAGCCTTGGGCAGTTGATTAGATATTTAATCCTCCTTTAGTGGCTTCCTTAGCATAGGTAGTGCTTTTAGAGGCGCAGAGTAGGCAGGTATAATCATGACACCTGGCAAAAAAATTAGTTCTCGAGCGAAGTCATGGATACCAAGATCTCTTAAAATCACTATCCTTTACGATTGTTATTTACCACTCTTTGTTCATGATTGCTCAAAATGAGAACGGCTCCGTACTATGTTTCTACTCTCCAACTATTTTTTGCTCTCCTTTTTTGTTTGCTTTCTTTGACTCGACTGGCCTTTAGCCAGGAGGAACAGAAAGAACAGGCATTAGATCCTGAGAAAGAGCGCTACAGAAGCACTTTGCTTTTTGCTAACATCCTAGAGCTGATTCGTGACGAATATGTCGACTCAGAAGATATTGATTATCAATTCTTAACTCAATCTGCCCTAAAAGGCATGTTATCCTCCTTAGATCCTTACAGTGAATTCTTAGATGGAGAAAAGTTTCAAGACCTCCGCACTGAAACAGAAGGAGAATTTGGCGGACTAGGCATTTATGTAGGAATGAAAAAAGATGGTTCCGTAGTTATTAATGCTACGACTGAAAATGGACCCGGGAAACGATCGGGACTGTTACCTAACGACATGATTCTTTCCATAAACAACGTTAGTACCGAAAACCTAACTCTGGGTGATGTGATACACAAATTACGTGGTCCGTCTGGTGAACCTGTTGTGTTAAAGATCGGACGCTCATCAATAGAAGAGGAAGTGGAAATCAGTGTTGTAAGAGAGATCATCAATGTGCCAACGGTTCTCAATACTCGTATACTTAGCTCACCATCAGAAACCGACCCCCTCAAGCTTGGCTATATCTTCATTTCACAATTTGGCGAAAAAACAGAAAATGAATTTGAGACCGCTCTGGAGACACTAAAAGAAGAAAAGATACAGGGACTCGTGCTCGATTTACGAAATAACCCTGGCGGATTATTAGATTCTGCTGTGCAGGTAGCTGGAAAGTTCACACCTAAAGGAACTATTATCGCTTTCACTGAAACACGCTTTGAAGAACGTAAACTTTTTAAAGCACAAGGAAATACTCATTATGATAAACTACCCCTCATTCTACTTATCAATCGTAACAGTGCCAGTGGTGCCGAAATAGTAGCAGGAGCACTGCAAGACCTAGGTAGAGCTCTTTTAATAGGTGAGAGATCTTTTGGAAAGGGCTCCGTGCAAAGCATACAGCCAGTCGACATCAGTATAGACCCTCCTGTTGGCATAAGGTTAACTACAGCAAAATATTATACTCCTAGTAAAAAGGTCATTCATAAAGTTGGCATTACACCAGACATCGAAGTAAATATTACTCGTGATAACTCTGACACGATCTTCCTTCAGCAAACAGCTTATCGCTTACCTCCCAATGAAAAAGATAAGCTACTCTCTATACCAGACCCGCAATTAGATAGAGCAGTCGCTATTCTCAAGGGTCTCATTTATTACTACCGCCTCTATGCTCCCTCGAATTCCAGCTAGTTTTAATGAAAGTTATTGGTATTGAGACCTCATGTGACGAGACCTCTGTTGCACTCCTAGATTTTGATGAAAATCAACAATTGCCGAAAATTCTCCACCAGGAAGTTTCTTCTCAGATAAAAATACATCAGCCCTATGGTGGTGTCGTTCCTGAGTTAGCCACCCGTCAGCACCTCATTCACCTCCGGCCTATGATACATAAGGTATTGGAAAGAGCACAAACTAAATGGCACCATATCGATCTCATTGGTGTGACAAGAGGGCCGGGCCTAGCTTCATCTTTAATGATAGGCTTAAGCTTTGCGAAAGCCTGCGCGATTGCCTCAGAAATCCCCTGGTTAGGAATTAATCACCTAGAAGGCCATCTCGTTTCCGCTTTCTTATCTCACAACAGTGTTCCTATTTACCCCCATTTAGGACTAATCATCAGTGGCGGGCACACACAAATTATTCATGTCAAAGCACTATCAGATTATGAGCTCATAGGTTCCACTAGAGACGATGCTGCAGGAGAAGCATTTGACAAAGTAGCCAAGATGCTAGATCTACCTTATCCAGGTGGTCCCGTGGTCGAAGAGCTTGCACGCAATGGTGATGCTTCTTCTATTTCTTTTCCTCGTGCTATGATAAATAAGCCTAACTATAGCTTCAGCTTCAGCGGTCTAAAAACTGCAGTCAAACTTTACTTAGATGAAAACCCACATTGGACACATGATAAGCAGCACCTTTCCAATATTTGCGCATCCTTTCAACAGGCTGTGATTGATGTACTCATTCATAAAACATTCAAAGCCGCCCAAGAGTTAAATCTTACTACAGTAAGCCTAAGCGGTGGCGTTAGTTGTAACCAAGCAATCCGCCAAACATTTGCAGAAGAAGCCTCTAGGAAGGGAATAAAGTGTGTCCTGGCAGCTCCATATCTTAGCACCGATAACGCCTCTATGATTGCTCTTGTTGCTGCGTTACAGCATCAGCAGGGAGTTTTACAAAAATGGGATACAGATATTGATCCGAATTTAAAACTAGCTAGCTAAGGTATGAAGGTAGCCTGTTATACTTCAATCTGTTGAATGATAAAGGAGTGCCAGCCTGTGGTATAAGTTTCGAAGCCAGGTGCTTTTGCATGGGCAACGATACAATCCTTACCTCTAACTTTAGCAATCTGATAACTTTTTGATGAATTTAGCATTTTGACAACTCCCTCAAAGTCAACAGTATCTTCCAGGATACGGTCCTGCGTGTCTGCTATAACCAACCTATCACCATTGGTAAAACATACTCTTGTTATTTTTTTCTCTTCTTCTGTTAGTGAGGTATTTTTGACGATGACTTGAGCTAGGTCATCATATCTAAATAAAATTCCCAAGACACCTACGATTCTACCAGTAGCTTCTCCGCCTTCCCTAACGCTACAGGAATAAATTAATACATTTTCACCATTGACTAGCTCAGAAGAATGGACCGATTGGAATCCATATTCATTTCCACTGATAGAATTAATCACTGCTTGAAACCATTCTGCATCAGCTTGGTTCTTTCTTACAGAATCATATTCATTAGGTCTCCCATTAGCTATGACGTTTCCTTTTGTGTCACATAATACAAGATCATAGTAGACTGTGTAAGCATCTAGAATCACTCCCATACGGCGGCTTGCATAGTTACAATCATCTGGTTGACCGCTTGCAGCCGCAGTTACCACACTGCTATCAGTAGCCCACCATCGCACATCACAAGTCCTCTCGTAAAGATTACGGTCTACCAAATCAATGTTATTCAAGGCCAAGTCAGACAAACGCGTTCCTAAAACACTCTTCCCTAATTCATCACTAATCTCTAGTAATTCACTAAGAGCCGCTTTGGTCTCTGAAATAAGGCCATGTGCCACTTGTGAGGTTTTTCCAGCTAAGCTAATCATTTCTTCTGCTATAACAGAAAAAGCCCTACCATTTTCCCCTGACCGAGATGCTTCCACTTGCCCGTTTGTGGCCAACAATTTTGTTTGTAAATTAATATTGCCAATGGCTTTAATCGAGCCATTGATCTGTTTCTCCATCAGGCTTGCTAAAACTGAAATACGGCCGGGACTTGCATCGACATTTCGCCTTTTTCCAGCCCTGGCTTTTGCACTACTATCACTAATTTCCTTCTCTTCAGTTAACATATCTAGATTCCGCTGCGCTTATCATTTCGGAGATTTTACTGACTAAATAGATCGGTTTCTTTAAATTGGTCTATATCCCCGCTTCGTTACCTATTCTAAGTTCGAATGCTTAACTGAGTTTCTTTAGCTATTTTATAGATAGAATTGCAAAACTCCTAAAAAGAACTCAGGTTAAAGGATATTAAAAGGGGAATAAAATTCTCTTTTGTCCTGATTTTTACCCATCTACTTCCCTGAAAGGGCATATAGGCCTCATGGAAAAAAAGAGGTAAAAGGTTCCTTAGGCTATTTAAAAGCCTTAGTCCTACGTATATTTTTTCCGCTCAACGCCAGAATTTCTAGCTTTTTAATAGTTAAATCCAGCATCTATTACCCCTAAATTACATGCTTTATCGCACCGCCAATTAGCAAACAATAATCAACGTAATTCATTCATATGGAATCACTTAAACCCATCAAATTTTTTAAAAACCGCTGCCATTAGTTTCTATGGTATTGCAGCTCTGTCCATCACCGATATTCTATATATGGACAAGACAACACATCATGACCCAGCCGGAACCGATGCTTTTACGCCATCGGTTAAAACCACCAAGCAAAACTCTATTAGAAATTTAGCGGTCGCAATCATTACTGCTTCCACATTCTTCCTTAATGCTAACAGCGCCTCAGCCCTTGATGACGCATGGAAGATTGCGATGAAATTCGACATTAAGGGTAAAGGAGGATTTAACACATGTCTTCCATTTGCCAAAGACCTCTATAATCGTATGACCACTGCAGGAGGTGAGAGCCACCTTATCATTTATGAGTGGAAAAGCCGTCACGAAGGAAAAGGGCGCCACGCAGTGGTGGTATATAGAGATAGTCGAGGAGATTACTTCGCTATGGATAACCGCTCACGTAAACCAAAATGGATAGGCGGGAAAGATCCTAGCAGCTGGGTGCAATCCTATGAATGGGGAAAGACAGTTCAAGTCCTTTCACACCAAACAGTCAGAGGTTTAGCAGGAAAATCAGCTAAATTAAATCGTTCTACATATGTCGCATCAAAGTAACCATGATAAACCTTAAGACAACTACTGAAAATGGTTAATAAATAAAGCAAATTTGCTCCCGGTCTGGTGTAATAAGGTCCTGTTAGTGCCGAGCATTATATAACCGGGTGAGTCTCGGCACTCGTTCGAAGAGGGGCGGGGAGACCCGTCCCTCCTCAAAGGGAACTAAATAATATCATCAATTAAACCCGATTTATGCAATGGAAATTCAATGAGATGACGCAAAGCCTGAGCGACAAGGAAAAAAGAACTGTAGAAGATATATCAAAAGGTGATGCTTCTAAAAAATTTTATATTTCTTGGGGATACAATCTCGATCAGTTTTTTAAGTTGCTCGTGCATCATCCGAGCTAAATTGAGAAGATTAAAATCTATGGATAGTAATGCCTCACCTGAACAAAAAGAGATTTTGGAAACTATTCGCCATTGCGGCAAAGATGAAGAATCGAGGCTAAAGCTTATCTCTCTTTATTCTCGTATACTAAGGGCTGCGGAGGCTGACCGAAGAGACATAGTTGGCATCTTGGATGACGACCGAAGCCTTGTAAAATACCTGGACCAATTTCTGCAAGCTAACCATTACAAGACAATGTCAGCAACCAATAGTAAAGCTTTTCTGAATTTATGCTCCTCAAAGAAACCCTCCCTAATCCTTCTCGATATAGGCATGCCGGATATGGATGGAGGCGAGATGATGAACATCTTACACTCAAATCCTGACACGGCGGAAATACCGATCATTTTCATGAGCGGCATTATCGATAAAAACGAAGAGTCCTATTTGAACCGAAGCTCCGTAAATAATATTCGCTACCTGGCTAAGCCATTTGAAAATGAAGTTCTCATCAGTGAGATAAACCAATCATTACACAAAAGTGAAACTAGTTTGTCCTATGTGGCCTCTGATGAGGTCAATAGCATTCGTCTACGTATTACTCGACGAATGAATTCTTCAGGTCTCATGATAAAAAGCGTCAATATGCTTATTACCAAAATAGAAGAACTCATGGTTGAAATGCAGTATACTCGAGATAATTTAATTCCCGTAATCAACACCCTTTTTGAAAAAGGAAAGGTCTATATTGAATCAACAGACTTCGCCGAAAAGTGGGAGTTGATGAATGATACTCACCCAGATAAATCAATCGTTCTTTCTGCTTTGGATGCTTACGCATAACGATTTAATTTCTCATGCCTCATCCTTATAATTAACCCACCTATGTTGGTTACAAGTGACAGGGGGTAGATTTTTAAAACTGATTGCTAAAGCCTAAGTCTAGGTGTTCGATATACTACGCTATGTCCACTGTAGAAGAAGATGTTCCAATAAATGAGCCCGGGATTAATATTCAAGAGTATAGTGGTAAATACTTAACATTCGTTCTAGGAGAAGAATCTTTTGGTGTTGCAGTTATCAAAGTCCGTGAAATCATTCGAATGCAAGAAGTTACAGAAGTTCCTCAAATGCCAGCCCATATCAAGGGGGTCATCAACCTTCGAGGAAAAATTATTCCTATTGTAGACCTTCGCATCAAATTCAATTTAGAGATGCAAGAGCTAACTAACAAAGCTTGTATCATCGTTGTTCAAGTCCTTAGTAAAGAGGGCTCTGCAAGCCAAATGGGCATTATTGTGAATGCAGTTGAGGAGGTGACCAACATCTCTGGGGAAGCCATAGAAGAGGCTCCTAGTTTTGGGAACCAGCTCGACCAAAATTACATTCTAGCCATCGCTAAGATTAAAGATAAGGTCAAAACCCTTTTAGATATCGACACTATATTAGAGCCAGAGGATTTAGTTGGCCAAAGTAGTGCTTTCATGGATTTTTAATTAACATTTCAAATGTATAGCGAACCAAACCAAGGGGCATATACACTTATACAGCTCTAATTTACAATTTGACTCCAGATTATTATGAACGATTTTACAATGGCTAGTCATAAGTCTTCAAACCTCCCTCCAAAAAGTATGTCAGAAAGCCAGAAACAAGTCCTTGTGATGGACGACGAACCTTTGCTTGCTAAATTCTTCACCCGTGCATTAGGAAGGATTAATTGCAATGTCCACATCGCCCACAATGGCCAATCTGCAGTAGAAACTTTTAAAAATCTCACGGACGAAGGCATGCATATTGATCTTATCATCCTAGATATAAATGTTGGAGACGGTCTTGGAGGCAAAGAAACTTTTGATGAAATCATAAAAATAGACCCTCAGGCAAAAGTCGTTGCCTGTAGTGGAGCTTCCCTGGACCCCTTGATTACCCATTATGCCGATTATGGTTTCGTTGGCGCTATTGCCAAACCCGTGCAAGTCAATGAGCTCACGCAAAAGGTTCTATCTTTTCTAGTGTAGTGACTGTAATTGAAGCCGATATACAATTATCACTTCAATTATCTATGACGCCTTTAACCGACAAAGAATACACCTATATCAAGAATCTAATCTATGATAAAAGCCGAATTGACTTAGGTGATAATAAACGAGAACTCGTTAGCTCTAGACTCGGCAAACGCCTTCGAGCAACACAAAAGGGGTCTTACCAAGAATATCTCAAATTTCTGCAAGCAGACGATTCTGGAACAGAACTGACACATCTAATCGACGCGATATCAACAAACCACACCTACTTTTTCAGGGAATACAAGCATTTTGAATTCTTGGATTCCTCGGTCTTACCTTGGCATAGCACTCAAGTCAAAAAAGCGGGCAAACGACCTTTTAAAGTCTGGAGTTGTGCGAGTTCATCAGGAGAAGAACCTTATTCACTTGCAGTACATTTAGAGGAATATTCGCAGAAGGACAAAAATTTTTGCTGGACTATTGACGCGACAGATATCTCCACAAATGTCCTAGATAAAGCTAGAAAAGGCATTTACGCCGAAGAACGTTTAAAAGAAGTTAGAAAAGATCAATTAGCCAATTTCTTTCAAAAGGGAACGGGAAAATGGACAGGTTATTACCGTGTAAAAGACCCCTTGCGGAGTAAAGTAAATTTTCACCACCTTAATCTATTACAATCAAGGTATCCCTTTCAAAAGCCCTTCGACGTCATTTTTGTTCGCAATGTGATGATCTATTTTGATAGAGAGACGCAAGAACAGTTAGTGAATCAACTTCATAACAGTTTGCGCCCTGGTGGTTATCTAATGATAGGTCACTCTGAAAGTTTGACCAATATTAGGCATCCATTTCAAGTCGTTAAGCCAGCCATTTACCGAAAGAATGAAACATCCCAATGAATACTCATAAAAAAATAAAAGTCCTTATAGTAGATGACTCTGCAGTAGTCAGGCGCATGACATCAGAAGTTTTAGGATCTGACCCTGAAATCGAAGTGATAGGGACGGCGCTAGATCCATATATTGCTAGAGAGATCATGCTTAAAAATAACCCAGACGTATTGACCCTTGATATAGAGATGCCCAGAATGGACGGTCTCACATTTCTCAAGATTATCATGGAGAAAAGGCCCATGCCTGTAATCATCATGAGTTCTTTGACACAACAGGGCTCAGAACATGCTTTAAAGGCACTACAACTCGGTGCGATTGATATCATGCCAAAACCGGATGGCAGTTTTTCAGTAGGAGCTCTTAAAGAAACACTCATTGATAAAGTAAAAGCGGCGGCCACTGCTCGCATGTCTGCCCATAGAGGCTTAATGGGAAAAAAACCCAGCACACCCTCAGCGCAAACATCGCGTGTAAACTTATCTAATGCACAAAATTCAACCCAAGCCCTACAGCCTTCCCGCCAAACCTCTAGCGTCAATTTATCATCTGCGTCTCGTCCTGCAGCCGCTACCACACCCAATCAATTTAATTCAAAACAGATTATTCTTATCGGATCATCAACCGGAGGCACAGAAGCTTTGAGAGAAGTACTTACTCGTATGCCTGCATCGATCCCACCAATAGCTATTGTCCAACATATTCCTCCTTATTTTTCTAATGCATTAGCAAATCGTCTCAATGGCATATGTCCATTTGAAGTACGTGAGGCAAAAGATAATGATAAGCTCCACGCTGGATTGGTCCTTATAGCGCCAGGAGATTACCATATGCTGTTACAATGGAAAAACAACAGTTACTCTGTTCAGCTAAAGCAAGGCGCACCTGTTTGGCATCAACGGCCAGCTGTGGATATTCTCTTTGCCTCAGCTGTAAACTGTAACCCTGAACATTCCGTAGCCACGGTATTAACGGGCATGGGTAAAGATGGTGCAGATGGGTTGCTCAAACTTAAAAACGCAGGTTGTATGACTTTCGCTGAGCATGAAGATTCATGTATTGTTTATGGCATGCCTAGAGTTGCCAAGGAAATCGGAGCTGCCAAAGAAATGGTCCATCTTGATAATATGGCTAGTAGACTGATGCATGCTGTGAGCAGAAAAAAAGCCGTCGCCTGATAAAGCCGGTAATTATATCTACCTAAGCGGAATATTCTTCCTCTTGATCAACTTCTCAGCCTGCACAATAAAAATTTTTACTAATTAGTTATTAACAACTTCCGATACCTAAAAGCGGAAGTTATGTCAATATCAGTAGGCGGATTTTTTAGTGGACTAGACACCTCATCTATTGTGAGCCAGTTAACAGCTCTCAATCGCATACCCATTAATTTATTAGAAATAGAAAAATCTGAACTCAACACTGCTGATGAAGCGTACGGCTTTGTTGACAGTAGTCTAGAAAGCCTTAAAGACAAACTGTCATCAGTCGACGACGCAAGCGATTTTGATCTTAGAACTGTCTCTACGTCTGTATCGACAGTGGGCACGGCTTCAGTTACCTCTTCTGCAGAAGTTGGTTCATTTTCTTTAGAAATCACACAAGTTGCCACTGCATCTACTTTTACCAGTGGAAAATCTAGTGCTATTCCAGCTGCTACAGACACAGTCTCAAATGTTTTCGGAAGCACTGCAGTAGGAACCTTTACTATTAATAATGTAGAAATAACACTCGATGGAACAGAGCAACTTGATGACGGAGCCTCCACCGGTCTAGTTGGTAAAATCAATCAAGCACTAACCGACGCAGGTGAATCCATTAGTATTGCCTACGCATCAGGGACAGGCCTTTTCACCATAACTTCTAGCAGTCAGCCCTTGATTGTCTCCTCAGGCACAAGTGACTTTTTGCAACAAGCTCAACTTTTTAATAATGCCTCTACTTCAATTACTTCATCAAATTCTATAGGACGTATTAATGCAAGCTCTGCGTTGTCAGGACAAAGTTTAGCTGCAAGTTTAACATCTAGCGGATCTATTGTGATTAATGGTGTAGAAGTCTCTTATACTGATACGGACACCTTACAAAATGTGCTTGACCGAATCACCTTAAGTAACGCTGGTGTAGCTGCTAGCTACGACAATTACAATGACCAAGTCATCTTTACGGCCAAAGACCGGGGATCAAATAGTATCACTGTTGCCAACGGAACAACGGGTAATCTAGTAGAAGCTCTCAATTTAAATAGCGGAACACTAGCAGTAGGCCAAACTACCAAATTTAAAGTAGATGGGGGCGCTGAAAGAGAAAGCCAAGATCAAACCCTCACTGAATTAGAGTTAGGTAAAAATGGAGTCACTTTTAATGCTATTGAAACAGGCACGACAACTCTAACAACTGATGTAGATGTGACAGGCATCAGAAACAATATTGAGTCACTCATTGAGCAATACAATGGGACTCAAAACCTTGTCGACAGTTACATCAGAATCGATACGAATGATATTACTAATAGTGGAACACTTTCTGCGGAAGGAAGCCTCACTTTTCTCCCCCAAGAACTACGCGACGCCTTTCTAAGCACTATTAACCCTACTTCAGGCGCCAGCATTGTCACAGCTCTTGACCTTGGAATAGAAAGTAACTCTGATGATAACACCGTAACTCTTTCCGATAGCACCGCATTAGAAAATGCCTTACGGGACAATTTAGATGAGGTTATCAGTCTCTTTACAGATTTTGAGTCAGGTATTGCAAATGCTATAGAAAACACGATAGAGGCCTACGCTACAGGTATAGAAAATGTTATTGAAAACAGACGGGAAGCTATTGATGATGAAATCCAGCGAATTGATGATGAAATAGAGCTAACAGAGGCTCGCGTGGAAGCTGAAAGGGTGTTTTTAGAATCTCAATTCGCCCTACTGGAACAAACACAAGCTCAGACGGGAGCATTTGGAAGCATCCTATCATCTAGTTTACCACCAACTTAGAGGTACTAATTATGCAAGTCATTATTGATTCTGAAACAGTTGAAATAGAAACAAAGACAAGTAACAACTTCGAAGATGCCTGCTCGCTCATCATGCAATGGTTAGTGCAGCGAGATCGTTCTATTTCAAAGTGTAAAATAGATGGCAAGCTTATTGAAACAATTGAAGAAGCTCGCTGCTTATTTAATGTCAACTCTTCACTTGAAATTGAGTCCATCCCGGTTGCTGTAGCATTGTATCAATCTGTAGGTGAACACTGTGATTCCTTAAAAAGAATTGAAGAAGATTGCGATGAGCTAGTAACTGATAGCCTACTGGAAGAACCTGAAGTATTGCTAAGACAATGGCAAAGCCTCTGTCACAAACTCAAACAAGAAATAGGTTTTTTGCCTAATTTAGCACCCCTGCTAACAGACGAACAACTTGATAGCCTGATTGAGAAAAACCTCACAGAGCTAAACGCCATCATGAATGATATTCAAAAAGCTCTTAGCAAGGCAGATGTTGTCGCTTTCTCAGATATCCTGGAATTACGCTTATCCGTATGGATTTCCAATTTTAGTGAATTTTTACTTACCCAGCATAAGATGTTAGAACCCATTGCTAAAGAACAGACTTCTCCATGAATCCAAGACAGCTCTATTTAGAAAGCCAGGTTAATTCCGCAACCCCAACAGGACTTATCATCATGTTATATGATGGGTTGCTACGCTTTGCTGAAGGAGCAGTTAAAAATCTAAAAGAGAATACCAATACTTCGAATACTGAGGCTGCTGAGGCTGTAACACGCTGCAATAAAATCCTAACCGAATTGAATGTATCTCTCGATCACCAAGTAGACCAAGAATTCTGCTCTCGTATGTCTGAGCTTTACGCCTTTTTCATCAGTCAATTTAACGAGGCTGTCCAACAGAAAAATGCTCAATACATCGAAGATGTTATTCCCATGATTACAACTCTTCGAGACGCCTGGGGGGAAGCGGAAGTTAAACCCGATGATCAGCCTAATAAGGAAACAAGAGCCGCATAATTTCATAGCCTCTGAGGCCTGAAAGCCATGGCTAAATCCCAAGTTGATAACTCTTCTCGAGGCTCTCTAGAAAGAATTCTCTTTGTCGAATCAGTAGATCAAACCGAAACCTATTTTACCAAGGGCCTGCGCCAAGGCGCTACTCAATCAGGCGCTATATGCGAAGTAATCTTCCTGCGTGACAGTAAAAAGCAATTAAAGGCTGAAGACCAGATTCTTAAAGAAACAGTGGATTATGACCCTGATCTCATTGTTTTTATCATGGATTCACCTCTATGTTTCCCAAACCTATGGAAACGAATGGATAAGCTCCGAAACATACCAAAGTGGTCCTTTTGGTATGACGACTTCATGCGTAGTCCCCTCACACTTGAATCTCCCGATACTTGGAATGATTGGCAAAAGAACTATCATGTCACTTGTTTTATATGGGATGGATACTGGAGGCAAAAGTGGCAAGAATTCACTGGTCATCAAGCCCTAGCAACACACCTGGCAGCTTCTCCTACTCAGTTCAACCCGCAAGCCAGCCCTTTGTACCCGGAACTAAAGGAATTTGCTGTTATGACAGGGACGATTCCTTCTCAAATCAACTTAAGAGATGAAGCAGAAGCCCTACCCGTCACCATTCGAAGATGCTTGCAAGAAACGATAGAGACCCTTAGCTGTGAGCCATGGCCTATTCGCCCTTACGAAACCTTCAACCAGGTTATTCTTAATTCCTCCATGAAGTCGCAAACCGTGACCCAGGCTTGGCTACTAGAACCTCATCATCAATATAGCCTGAATCAATTGTTATGGCAGTGGAGCAAAAGAATCGTGAGGCTTAGAGGCTTATCTGCGGCATCAGATATAGGACCCGTCGCGGTTTTGAGCGGCCATCACTTACAAAGCTATGCCTGTGAACAAGAAATTCGCAGCGCATTGCCCCGAAATGCTGAATTTAAATTTTACGATACAACAGATATTTCTTCTCATGACTGGAGCGCCCTTTACCGATCAGGACTGATTCAACTGCAATTCACCGACCCTCAATCCATACAAGGAGGTATCCCCTTTCGTGTCTTCGAATGCGCTGCGAGCCAAGCCCCTCTAATTACAGATTCTCGCCCTGAGCTTGCTTTACTGTTCCCAGAGCGTAGCTCTATCTACTTATGCCAGGATGAGAATGACTTATGCCAGAAGCTTTCCACGAACGAATGGAAAGACTGTCCATCCACTCAACTCACCTATCAAAATTTCTTGGACAATCACACTTGGGTCAAACGGTGGCAGCAATTACTGAGAACTTATCTCATCCACTTGATCGGTGGAGAAAATGAGCATTCCACCCATTCGATACGTCAATTATCTCAATCTTCTTCAAATAGAGCCGATTTTAATGGGGAAGAGTAATACCTATTATGCGAGTTGCATACCCAAAAACAGCTGAAGAGCTTATTCTTCATGAATCAAGGTTCTTGCTAGATGCTACTTCTGTGACTAAGGACAGTGTCCGCCAGGTCAGTCTTGCCCAAAAGCTAGAGGAGTACATCCTACGAATAGGCTATTCAAATACGCATGTCATGGGCATCGTTATCCAACTCATGACTCGAGGAAAGCTTATGATCGAATTCCGCAAGTATAGGGAACGACTCGAACTCATGGATAATAGTGACATTATTTCTCGAGCTCAGGCAGTCACTCTCTTTGACGATTCTATTGCCAACCTTAATAAAAAAGACCCATCAATTAGAGTTGAAAGTGATCACAACCTCACCCAACGAATCGTTATTCAGCCTCGAGAATCCCAATAAACACCAAACACTTATTTGATACTCAGGATGTTGCAATGCTTTCGATGCTGTGTTAGTTTGACAGATAATGCCTAGAGATAAAGAGTCACCTCGTTCGCCTAAATTGCCTAAGCCACCTCAACGTGGCCCCAATGGTGAGGGTAACGATAATAAAAATAACCGCCCACCCAACCAAAGCAACTGGAAAAGTCTACTGCTCTTTTCTTCACTGCTATTTATTCTAATTTTATGCTTATACTGGAATAAACAGCATTCATCTGCCGGCGAAACCACGATGGAGCTACCGCAATTTTACAACATGCTTCAACAAGAACGCATCAAGGATGTCACTCTTGTCAAAGAACCTGCTAACCAGATTACCTACTTACAAGGACGTTATATCACTGAAATATCTAATTTTGATACCGGCTCGACCAGCGAAAAAGACCGTTACAAGAAATTTCGCACCTATGTAATTCTTGACCTGGAAGGCGAAAAACTAGAAAAGGCCATAGCTGAGAGCAACATTAAAAATCTTCCCCATAAATACAACCATGACCAATTCTGGCAGGCTTTCTTCAGCGTGTTGCCATTTATCCTATTCATCGTGCTTATGTACTTTATTTTTCGCCAGCAAATCAAAATGGCAGGCAAATCTGCATTCAACTTTGGGCGCAGTAAGGCCAAGATGATGAATAAGGAGAAAAATAAGATTACTTTCAAAGACGTTGCTGGCGTCGACGAAGCCAAAGAAGAAGTTCAGGAAATTGTGGAATTTCTTAAAGACCCCAGAAAGTTCCAACGCTTGGGTGGAAAAATCCCCAAAGGAGTTATGATGGTCGGCCCACCAGGGACAGGAAAAACCCTTCTTGCTAAAGCTATTGCCGGAGAAGCTGATGTCCCCTTCTATGGGATAAGCGGTTCTGATTTCGTGGAAATGTTTGTCGGTGTGGGAGCATCCAGAGTTCGTGATATGTTCGAACAGGGGCGTAAATCAGCACCTTGCCTTATTTTCATTGACGAAATTGATGCCGTAGGGCGCAGCCGTGGTCACGGACTGGGCGGCGGCCATGATGAGCGTGAGCAAACTCTCAATGCTATGCTTGTAGAAATGGACGGAATAGACACACAAGAAGGTGTCATCATTATAGCTGCTACAAACCGCAAAGACGTCTTGGACCCAGCCTTGCTTCGCCCCGGCCGATTTGACCGTGAAGTCATGATTAATCTGCCTGACGTCAAAGGTCGTGAACAAATACTCAAAGTCCATTCTCAAAAAGTAAAACTAAATGAGAAGGTGGAGCTCAGCAAAATCGCTCGCGGTACACCCGGCTTTTCAGGCGCTGAAATCGCTAATCTAATCAATGAAGCTGCTCTTCTCGCTGCACGCCGTGATGCCGAGTCGATTGAGCAATTTGATCTAGAAGAAGCTAGAGATAAAGTGCGCTGGGGCCGTGAAAGACGTTCTATGGCCATGACAGAGGAAGAGAAAAGAAATACTGCTTATCATGAAGCCGGTCACGCTCTACTTAATGTTATCCTTCCCAATACAGACCCCCTTCATAAAGTATCTATTATCCCCCGAGGCCCTTACTTAGGAGTAGCTATGTATCTTCCTGAGAAGGACCAGATCAGCTACTACAAGCTTAAGCTTTTAGACCTCATGTGTGTTACTATGGGGGGACGGGTTGCTGAAGAAGTATTCTTAGGGGATGTATGTAGCGGTGCCGCCGGAGATATCCGTCAAGTTACTACCATAGCTCGAAAAATGATATGCGAGTGGGGCATGAGCGAAAGACTAGGCATGGTGGAATATGGAGATCATGAAGATTATGTCTTTTTAGGTAGGGAAATTGGGAAATCACGTGGTTACAGTGAATCTACCGCCCAATCCATCGACAAAGAAGTTCTAGATCTTGTCAATTCTGCTTACGATAAGGCATCGAGCATGATCAGAGAAAACAAAGACAAAGTTGATCAGATTGCGAAAGCTCTGCTCGAGTACGAAACACTAGATGGAAAACACATTGAGGAAATTGTGGAATTTGGCGAAATTAAAAACCCGCCACCTAAGAACCCGGATCCCCCGGCTACGCCATTACCCAAAGAACCATTGGAATCTAAGGAGAAATCGTCCGCATCAGGACCAGATGACGACGTCCTACCAGGTCTTGAGGGTGCACCTGCTGGAGCCTAATGCCCCCGAATTTTTCTCAAGACATTCAGCTTACAGCCAATCAATATCATGAATAATTGTATCTTTGGCCTTAGCTGATGTTTGGGGATAATCAAGCGTGTAATGAAGACCTCGGCTTTCCTTACGCTGGAGAGCTGATTCTACAATAATCGAGCAGGTATGCACTAGATTCCTCAGTTCAAGCAAATCAACAGCCACCTTGAAGTCCCAATAATATGCTTGGATCTCCTGATTGAGTATTCCCAACCTAGTTTTAGCACGCTCTAGTCTCTTATTTGTTCTTACAATACCTACATAATCCCACATCAACTGTCTAATTTCGCGCCAGTTATGGGAAACGACAACCCTCTCATCAGGATCATCAGCATCACCTTCCTCCCAATCTGTCACCTGGAGCTCATCATCCTTATTCTTGGCCTGTTCTACGGCAAGATCGTGACATCGGTGTGCCATTACAAGGGCCTCCAATAATGAATTACTTGCTAACCGATTTGCACCATGTAGACCGGAGTGAGCCACTTCTCCTATGGCAAATACCCCAGGTAGAGTAGTTGCTCCATTCACATCTACCTGGATGCCTCCACACTGATAGTGAGCTGCAGGTACTACAGGAATAGGCTCACTAGATGCATCAATTCCATTTCTAAGACAATAGGAATAGATGTTCGGAAAACGAGTTTCAATGAAGTCTTTGCCACGATGCCTTATATCCAAATACACACAGTCTGCGCCAGATTTCTTCATCTCGGCGTCAATTGCCCTTGCTACTATATCGCGCGAGGCCAAGGATCCCCTTTCGTCGTAATCGAAAGCAAATTCAAGCCCCAGTTTATTTACCAATTTAGCCCCTTCCCCACGCAAAGCTTCTGATATGAGAAAGGATTTCGTTAATGGGTGATGCAAACAGGAAGGATGAAACTGGATAAACTCCATATTTACAATGGGAATACCTGCCCGAAAAGCCATTGCCACTCCGTCTCCTGTCGCAATATCAGGATTAGAAGTATATAAATAAGTTTTTCCACAACCACCGGTAGCCAATATGGTCACAGAAGATAAAAAAGTTTTTACCACTCTACTTTTAGGATCGAACACATAGATACCTACACACCGCTTTTCTCCAGAAAGACCCAGCTTATCACTTACAAGAAGATCGATAGCAAAATAATTTTCGAATACCTCAACTCGTTCATCTAGTTCGATTGCTTTGATGAGAGCACGCTCTATCTCTTTGCCTGTCATGTCGGCAGCATGTAGGACTCGCCTCTTGCTGTGCCCCCCCTCTTTACCTAAATCTAACGCGCCTTTCTCCTTTGCCGTGACATTATCCCGCTCCGAAAAACGCACCCCAAGATCAATCAACTCCTGAATACGCTGAGGACCATCCGCCACTACATCTCTTACTACCGTTTCATTACATAAGCCAGCTCCAGCTCTTAAGGTATCCTGAATGTGGAGTTCGAACGAGTCCTCCTCAGAAGTTACACAGGCAACTCCTCCTTGAGCATAGTTCGTGTTGGATTCCCTGCGGTTTTTCTTTGTTACGACTGCAACTTTGCCGTGTTTTGCGAGCTTCAGTGCTAAACTCAACCCCGCAATTCCACTGCCTAAAATAATAAAATCAAAAGATCTACTCATCTACCAACTTTACTCTACATCATGCTTTCTTTATAGCTTCTACAGGTATGGACTCGCACATATCCCGCCAGCCTAGGAAATTCCAAGTATTGGGAAAACCTGAACACTGATGTGGTTTAACTTGATTGACAACACAATGATTCTTACCGTCCAAGAAGACACACTCATGTGTTACTTTATTTTTGAGGATTAGGCATTGCCTAGAAGGATGCAAATCCGTGTAACGTTTTGTGAACTCCAAGACTGGCATATTAAGGTATTCTGCTAACCGATCGAGATCACTTTCTTTAAGTGTGACCTGTCCTGGCCAACGGCAACAATTTCCACATCTTTGACATTGATAAAAAACTTGCATGGGTATCTATTTATCACTATCTTCTCATTCCCATTTCTGCAAAGGAAAAAGAAAAGGAGCTGTAGCTCAATTGGTTAGAGCACTGCCCTGTCACGGCAGGGGTTGCGGGTTCGAGTCCCGTCAGCTCCGGACCTCTAGGTAGAGATAGCCCTTAAGCCCTTACTTAGAAAGATCCTCATCTTTAATAGATTATTCTAATTACATAAACGCTAGGTAAAGAAATATAATAACTGGCCCAAGAAAGGCAATAGCATACATCAAGGCCCCCCAACGTGGAGCATCAAGTCCTTTTACAGCTCTGTAAAGTTTGATCGCGACAAGAGAGGTTAAAATACCAAAGAATACGACAGCACAATAAATCAATCGTTGCATCTGCTCTGGCGTTAAATTATCTATCTCAACGTACATATCAATTTCCACTTCCTAGCAGACTATTGCCCAACTATACGACTTCTTTAATATAAGATAGGATATCCCTGGATTAAAAGAAAAAGACTTCTAGAACTTCTTTTATAACAAGAAGGTCGAGCATACAATTTTGCATTTCTAGACTCTCGCTGTATGTAGGTTCATATGATAGGTTTGCTTTCCTAGATAAAGGAACTAGTATCATACAATGGCCAGTCCACCCAAAGCCTTAGCAAAACAGCTACTAGACTCCTATGAGAGAGTAGGTGGTATTAATAACATTGATAATGCTAACCTTCCTTCCAAGAGTGCTATCAAAGATATCTGTTGCCAACTCCTTGAGCTCCTTTTCCCAGGCTATTATTGCAACGAGATTATCCGTTCGAGCTCTGCGGAAGCTATCACTACGAACAAAATAGTTCATCTTCACCAGGTCCTCTCACTAGAGATTACTAAGAGTCTGGAATTTTCACCTCCCGAAGGTGAGCTACTTGGGGATTACAATCAAAAGGCCAAAGACTTGACATGCAACTTCCTACAAAAGCTACCCGAACTTCGCCAAATTTCCTCTACTGATGTTGAAGCAGCATTTGACGGAGATCCTGCAGCATCCTGTTACGAAGAAATCATACTAGCATACCCTTGTATTGAAGCTATTTCTATACAACGTATGGCTCATGTCTTAGATCAGCTAGGAATTACTCTGATCCCTCGTATGATGACAGAATGGGCACATAGCCGCACAGGTATAGATATACACCCTGGCGCTAAAATTGGCTCCTATTTCTTTATAGATCATGGAACTGGTGTCGTCATAGGAGAGACATGTGTCATAGGGCATCATGTTAAAATTTATCATGGCGTAACTTTGGGAGCTCGTTCTACATCTGGAGGTCAGCGGCTGCGTGGCCTCAGGCGTCACCCCACCATTGAAGATTATGTCACAATTTACCCAGGAGCCACTATCTTGGGTGGCGAAACAGTCATCGGTTCACATAGCACCGTGGGAGGTAATGTATTTATTCTTAATTCTGTACCAGCTCATAGCCTTGTGACTTACGAAAAAGGCTCTGTCGTTGTTCAAGATAAAACATCTATGAAGCCAGCGAACGCTTAAAGCTGAATAGTAAGCAGGAAATCTACAGCTGGATGACCCTTCAATATTTTTCTTCCTACTGGCATAGAAACAAATTACATACGCATGATATCACAGAATCTGGGCGAGATGCTTAAGCCCTTGAGCTAGAAAAAAGGGGAGTCAATAAAGATTTATCAAACACTGTTTGAGCATTGCTTTTAGAAGCAAACGAAAGAGAAGCTATTAAGTGAGCGGAGCACCAATCCAGATGGATTAAAAATATGGGACTCAAAAACGTAGCCCCTCTAAATGACTCTATATTTCTTGGAGCCAAGATCTTACACGGATCTTTAAGTCTCTATTGCATAATTCGGGTTAAAGGGTAGTTTCATTTTATGATTGCGCCAGCAACCCAGGATCTAGAGCAAGCACAGATCAATTTCGAACAATTCTTCCAAGACTTTCTGGCCAAGAAAAAAAATGATTACGAGTACGGTGAGTTTTTTGAGTCAATCTATTTTCATATGTGCGAATACGTTGGTCGCAAAGGTAAGCGAGTCAGGCCTCTACTTCTACTTCATACCTACCGAACGCTTGGAGGCTCACGCCAACTCAACGACCCGTCTTTGACTGCTGTCGCCATTTCCTTGGAGCTCTTACACACCTTCATCCTTATTCATGACGATGTCATTGATCGCTCCGACCGTAGAAGAGGTCTCCCAACTTTCCATAAGCTCGTTGAGGAAAAGCTTAATCGCATTCAGGATGGCCCTCGTGTAGGAGAAAATGTTGCCATAGTGGTTGGTGATATCATTTTTGCTCTAGCTATTGAAACCCTCAATACAACTGATTTTCCTCCTCGTCTGAAGACGGATCTTATTTCTCTATTCTTACGTTACACAACAGATACTGGCGCAGGAGAAATTTATGATATTCTACTTGCCACAAAAGATATTCAAAAGGTTAAAAGAGAAGATATCATGCTTATGTATCATCTTAAAACAACTCGCTATACTTTTGAAGCTCCTTGCATGATGGGGGCACTATTGTGTGAAGCTACTCAAGAACAACTGCAAGCGCTAAACGATTTCGCTAAGCCCACGGGCCTAGCGTTCCAAATTCTCAATGATCTACAAGAATTCCGTCATTTCGACGCAAATGACCAACTTCTTTCAAGCGATATCCTAGAGGGTAAGAAAACGTTTCTTCTTTGCGAAGCTTATGAACGCCTGAACGAAATCGACAGATCCTTCTTGCAAATGTGTCTAGCTCAACCCACTCGAAATGATGCTACCATTGCTAAAATTAAAGATCTAATCAATCGGTCTGAAGCAGTAAATTATCTCAAAGAACTCTGTGATGAGCTCTTTCTGTCGGCTGAAACTAAACTTAACTCTAGTTTTTCCCACGAAGAAATCGTCAGCCTAACTAAAATTACCCATCGCATCAAAGATCAAATGAGCAGATAAAGTTATCCTTCATCAAGCAACACATCCTTACCATATTTCTATATACGGAATACGGTTATCATAGTGAGTATTGTACATTTATGAACTCTGTCCTGCTATTACCAGCGCAGCAAGCAACGGGGAACACTGGTTGAAGATCTGCGTGATATTTCTATTTGTCTTAATGCTTCATACAGAGCCTTAGGATACCTCCTTGTCATTTGCCTAGATATTAGGAGATCTAATGCTCACCCTGTTGCTTGATTTACGCATTTTACTCTCAAATATGAAGTCTCTTAATCGATATTTAAAATGTCATGCTTGCTATGATAGCTCACTGCTGTACCTCTACTCATTTTCGATGCAGGCGTGTATATATTTTCATATTGTTCAGTCTCCTAACAATTAATCATTTTGTATCTGGTGTAGAGATGAACTCCGTCTCAAACGCAAGAGATAATCGCCCCAATAACTCGAGCAATGTTCCATCACCAGTTATCCACTGGTCCTTTGACGGACATACTATGGACTCATTTGGCAAACTAAACCTCAGTCCTGTTGATGATCAGTATTTTTCGGATAGTGGAATAAATAATTCTAGAGCGATGCTTTTTCGAAAGGATGATAAACTAAGAACTCACATCAACAGTGAAAGATTGATAAGGGATGTATTTCCTTCCAGACCCCATAGATTTACGATTTCATTATGGTTTAAATCATTCCAAGGAGATGAAGGCAAGCAAACGCTTATTCAAATTAATAAACCCAATAGAGGTTCACATCTTTTCACTGCTCTAAACACACTGAATCTTAGAGTAAATAATCACAGAAAAGATCTCACTAAAAGCGAAGTCACCCTTCAGTCTCCATTTAATCAAAGCATACTCAATCATATTGTTTACCGCTTTGACCAAGGATTCATTTCTCTGTTCTTGAATGGTGAAAAGACTGCGGAGACTTCACTATTTTTAAACGCCAAAAAAGCTAGAGAGCCTGGTATAATCGAATTAGCTCATAAATTAAACAGTATCCATTTGGGTAGCAGCATGGTGCCAAATCCAAAGAATGGGAAAAATATGGTAATCAATGAATTTGAAGGCCTGATGGATGAAGTGAAAATCTACGACCAAGCTTTAGATGATGAAGCTATTGAAAACCTTTATCAAGGATTACCTCCATCTCATAGTTTAGCTAAGGCAAGAGAATCAACTTCCTCACAACAAGTAATTATTGGTCCTCTAGCAAATATACCCCCTAGTATTGAACCCATCCTATATTTTGATTTCGAAGACAATAGAGACAGTATGAGTAACCGGTCATTACCTCAAATATCTCCTGACCGATTTCTTGAAGAGGGTATCAGGAAATCAACTCTATACTTTGATGGAAGCCTAGAAAGCAGTGTTTGTTTTTCGTCAGATCGCCAAACTTCTGATAGTGATTTACTTAGATACAGCTACCGCTACCGAACCCTTTCACTATGGTTTAAGGCAGAAGAAAAAAGTGATGATATGCAATCTATCATCCTAAATGGTAGACCGCAAAATGGCTTCATCGTTTATCTCCTTGGCAATCAATTAAATGCCAGAACCACGACTACCACTACCGCGGAGGGTGAGAAAACCTCCGTTAACCTAAAATCTCCTGTCTCCTTTAACGAATGGACTCACTTAGTCCACCGGTTTTCGAGTGGTGAAGTCTCGCTATTCATTAATGGTAAGAAAGTTGATACAGAGCAACTAGAGGGTATTACCACCATTAGTGCAAATCATCATATGTCTTTCTTAGGTGGAGTGAGAATTGAAGAAGAAATCAAATTTCCTTACAAAGGATTTATTGACAATGTCAAAGCTTATGACATTCCACTAACAGAGGAAAATATTTTCAGAATCTATATAGGGAAAAATACTATCCACCAGCCACTGCCAGAGATTTCTTACACACCTACTGCTCCTCCTACACTGTCAGATCAGATGCTTAGAGAGATCGATCTTTCATGGGATAAGGCAGAAGATCTAATATCTGAAGCAGCATTCCAACCTAAACCCAATAATGTCCCAGGACTTGAGGTATTTGACGACCCTGCTGATATTGCTCTACTTGAGTCTACGAAAGAAGCTGTGAGAGAGAAACGTATCCTGATGGGAGCTATTATATGCTCACTCGGCATACTAGTATTAATCGTGGGTGGAATCTTTATCAAAATGAAACTGACAGTCAAAGAACGGAAACAACCGCAGGTGTAAACCTGCTTGTGATCTAATCCAAACAGTCAGTAGTCTCTTTATTGACATAAAAGAAAGACTAAGGTTTATTTTCACATATGATAACTATAACGCAAGACGCCGTAGAACACATCAAGGGACTCATTCCTGAAGAGGATAGAGTGGAAAAAGGGCTTCGCCTTTACATTGAAAAAGGAGGCTGCTCTGGACTCTCTTATGAGATGAAAATTGATATCCAGCAAGCAGGTGACTCCATGATAGAATCCGGAGGAATCAAGGTCTTTCTTGATGAAGAAAGCTCAAAATACTTAAAAGGCTCCACCATTTCCTACAACACTGGACTGACCAACACTGGCTTTCGTATTAATAACCCCAACGCCAAACAAACGTGTGGTTGTGGAACCTCCTTTGAAGCATAGACTTACTTCCTCCCTTGAGCTTATTTATCAGTTAATCGTTCAGCCAGGTATTGACGCCGTTAGAAAATACTACCGCCCTTTCGCCTGCATACAGCTATGTAGTATTTTCCTTGTAATCGCTTACTACTCATCTTCAGAACTCCAAGAAATCTGCGACATCATAGCTCAATTTAAAGAGACCAGTGGTTACTTCTTCGGTTTCCTGTCATTCGCTATAGCGGGTAGCATTATACCTGAGCTAGCTAAGTTGATGACACGAATGATATCCTCAATTACTCGTAAACAAATGAATCAGATACTTTTTCTTTTTTGCTTCTTTGGATGCTGCGGGCTCTTGGTTGATCTCTTTTACAGACTACAAACCTTCCTTTTTGGACATGATACAAAGCCACAGATAGTGATCTATAAAATCGCTCTGGATCAATTTGTCTTTACTCCCCTCATTATGCACCCTTTTTCTATGCTAGCCACCACGCTATGGGAAAAAAAATTCAACTTTCGCTCTACTCTTGTGTCTATAACCTGGTATAACTTTTTAAAGAGAATGGGGCCTGTGTTCCTAATTGGTTGGCTCTACTGGATACCTATGACCTTTTGTATCTACAGCCTTCCTAGCCCACTTCAACTGCCCTTTTGCGTACTTGCAGTTGCAGCCTGGAGCCTTCTCTTTGTATTTATTACCTCTCAGAAGCTAAAAGATTAAGCCTTCCATTTTGAAGTAATCATGTAATCTCATCCTATGAGGAATTATTGTGACTTTTTTAGTTACCTAAAACTCATAGATCCTGAGGAGCATCAAAAAATATCCGAGGGCTTTGAAGATCTTGGGTTCTTCAGTTATTGCAATGTAATAGAACAAGGAACAGATCATAATGATGCCGTTTTTCTAATTGAAAGTGGTGTGGTGGAAGTCATATACGAATCCCAGAAACAAAATAAGTCTAGAGTTGTTGCTTATCTCTCACGTGGAGATTTTTTTGGTGAGCTCAGTATCCTGACCAAGCAACCCAGAGTTGCTACAATACATGCTATGGAGAAGGTGCGCCTCTATAAGATAGATGGTGAAAAGTTTAAATCCTTACTTAAGACAATACCTGCCTTAGGCTATTACATGACGATTCATCTCGCCCACCGTGTTCGCGATATGGCGAACCAAATCAGCTACTTTAGCCATTGTATTAACCTGGGTGGCACCATTGATGATTTTGATATGCTCACTACCATTCAGACAATCTCTAGCAGCGGGAAGAGAGGTGAATTGCTGATCCGTAATCAAAGTAGTGAAATCGTTGGCAGCTTCTTTTTCCAAGATAGCCAATTAATTTACGCTAAATTTCGCCATCTCAGAGGTCTAGAGGCTTGTTGGCAAATTATTCTAGAAGCAAATCTTTCAGGCCACTTCGCTTTTGAAATAAAAGAAAAAATCAACCAAACATATGCGCAAGATACCAAGATAGGTATGGATACCATGGACATGTTAATGCAAGCTGCGACTCACCGAGATCACTATGAACGCCTCCCGGATCATTGTAGAAATATGGACTTAACTATTGAGCAACTATCTGAAAAATTTAGCTATCCCGAATGTCCAGATCCGATCCTTGCAGAAAAAATCTGGGGCCTTACCGGGCAAAGCCCACAGACTTTACAAAGCCTTTGGCTGCGCTTAGAGGTATCTCAGTACACTTTCTGCCAATTGGTTGATGCACTCATCAAAGCAAGTCAAGTCTCCTATCACAAACAGAAAAAAGAAGGCTTTTCTTTCCATTAGTCTTTTAGTAGCTATTTGCTTTACGAGTAAAAAGTGGGAAATTTGAATATGGAAGAATGTAGCCAACATTCACCTTCGGTTGTCATAGCTGGTGCAGGCGGATTCGTTGGAAAAGCCTTAATTGATCACTTAAAAAAACACCATCAAGTTATTGCACTAAGTCGAAGACCACAAAAGCCATTACCTAATGTTTTATGGAGGTCGTGCGATCTCTTCTCCTTATTACAGACTGAAAAAACACTCGACGGTGCTGATGTTGGCATTTACCTCGTGCATTCCATGCTGCCTTCCCCACTGACACAAGCCAGCTTTCAAGACATGGACCTAATCCTTGCCGATAACTTTGGCCGAGCAGCCTATAAAAAGGGTCTCAAGCATATCATTTATCTCGGAGGCCTTGTTCCAGACTCTGGTGAAAGACTTTCTGAACATCTGGAAAGTAGATTAGAGGTAGAACATGCCTTAGGACACTACGGGGTGCCAGTAACATCTCTACGCGCAGCCATGATTATTGGGGCTGGAGGCTCCTCCTTTCAAATCATGCAGCGCCTTGTGACACATCTACCTATCATGCTATGCCCTAAATGGACCCAATCGAAAACACAGCCAATTAGTCTCGATGATGTTATCAAACTCATTAAGTACTGTATTGACCAGCCACCCGATCATAACCAAAGCTTCGACATTGGAGGCAAGGAAGTCATGACCTATACTGATATGATGCAACAGACCGCTGATTTGCTCAAAAAGAAGCGCCTTATTATTCCTATTCCACTACTGACTACAAAGCTTTCAATCCTTTGGGTTCGTCTATTCTCTGGAGCTCATAAAGAGTTAATTACTCCACTCGTTGAGAGTCTAAGGCATGATATGATTGTAACAGATGGGTTATTACACCAAAAAACTCAATTCCAAAGAACACCATTCAAAAAAGCTGTGGAGGATACTCTGAGAGCAGAAAGAGAAAAAAATGAAGAATCCGTAAAACAAGAGCTTTTATCTCTAAACTGGTCTTTAGCACAAAAAAAATCTGTTTGCTCCATCCAGAGAATGCCTCTCCCCATAGGGCACGATGCTTTCTGGGTAGCAGAAGAATATGCAAGGTGGTTGCCTATATTTTTCAAAGTTTTCATCCGAGTCAAAGTGGACGCAGAAAAAAACTTAGCATTCTATATCTCTGGTCTTCCATGGGCTCTCCTAGAATTAAATTTCTCAGCAGAAAGATCTACTACTGATCGAGCCCTTTACTACATCAGTGGAGGTTTTCTCTCCCACAAAAGCAAAGAGGATGACAATTATCCGCCAGGTCGATTAGAGTTTAGAACTACCCCGGACGGGAAAAGTGCCATGGCCGCGATTTTTAATTTTCGTCCTTCACTACCATGGTTTTTTTATCGACTAACCCAAGCCCCCGCACATCTATTCGTCATGAAGTGCTTTTCAAATCACCTCAGTAAAAAGTAGCACACCTATAAAAAGCACTAAAATTTTAAGATTTTTAGACTTTTGAAATAGATTGTAACAACAAAACCCAAGGTTTTGAGTTCTTTTAGAGCTGATACTATCAACTTTCGATTAAAATAAAGAATGTTTATATATTTAGGTAATAAAATAATGTTAGTTAATTTAAGAGATTATATTGTGCAG
>JBCCXA010000029.1 GCA_039192515.1 Verrucomicrobiota bacterium
CTGGGCTTTGATATTGGAAGCGAAGATGAAGACTTTGATGGTGACGGGGTATCTAATTTTATTGAATACGTTTTTGGTGGATCACCTATGGATAGCTCAGTGCAAATGTTTCCGGTTAAAATGAAAAATACTGCGGGGACTCTCCTCTATTCCCATGCCCGTCGTATAGATAGCAACGGCCTAACCTATCAAGTTCAAACCTCATATAATCTAGAACCTGGCAGTTGGAAAGATATCTATCCGACTCTTGTTAATCGGCTGCCGATGGATGATCAGTTTGAGATAGTCGAGCATGAGATTGCGAACCAAGAGTTGAATGGAAAATCCGCTCTATTTATCCGTGTCAAAGCAATTAAATAGACGATGTGAAGAAATTACAGTCTTTATTTTAAACACCTAATCTAACTCAAATACTACTGAAATGAATAAAAAGACAACCTTGATAAGCCCCTTGGCTCTAGCGACTTGTCACATTGCTTTGACTGTTGCTTCTGCTCAAATACCGATGTCTGAAATTGAAGTAAGCAACGGATTATTAATTGACCCTCATTCCACACCGGAGACTCGAGCATTATATGTCAATGTTCAGCAACAAGCGAAAAAAAGCCTTCTTTACGGAGTGCAACGTCCTTTTACGAGGGGCTATCATAATGGGGATAATGAGGATTTTGATGACTTCGACTTTGATGTTTCAGATCTTAAGGATGTATGTGGAGAGCATCCAGCCGTGGTTGGGCTAGATTTTCTAGAACACCAAAGCTTTGATTTACCCAACGAGCTTTGGGAGCCTAGGCCGACGTACGAAGAGTCTACCTATGGTAGAATTATCAAGACTGTTTATTCCCGAGGTGGAGTGATTACCATGAGTTGGCATATGTCGAATCCAAAAACAGGTGCAAAATACTGGGACCGTGATGACAAAAAAACAGTGCAATATGTCTTGGAGGGTCAAATTGTAGATGGTGTAGACGTGCGGGCTAATTTTTACAGATTTCTGGACCAGGCAGCTGATTTTTTCAAAGCTATGAAAGATGAGAACGGCAAGCTAATTCCTATCTTTTTTCGTCCTTTGCATGAGCAATACCACGACTCTTTTTGGTGGTCAGGGGATGGAGCAACTGTTGAACAATACAATCAGCTTTGGTACGAAATGATTGGATATCTTCGAGACACTAGGGAGGTGCGCAATCTTATTTATATCATTTCACCCAACAAAACGGATAAGGAACAAAAGTACGTGGAAAAATTTCCCGGTCACAATTGGGTAGATGCTTATGGAATCGATTGGTATAGCAGATCGAATTTTTACGGACAGATTGAGCGTTCTAGTGAGTTGATTGTCCGTATGGCGCGAGAGCATAATAAGATTGCAGTTCTTACCGAAATCGGAGTCAAAGGTGGGATGACGTCCGAGACTTCAGCATCTTGGTACAGCATCCATGCTTTACAGCTCAAAGACAACCCAGTGGCCTCAGAAGTCGCCTGGTTCCATCAATGGTCCTCAAAAATATATGATTTTGCATGGAGTCCGGTCAAAAAATCCTTTAGACCTGATCTGGCTCATACAATACCTGATTTTCTAAAATTCTATAATGACGAATGGACAGTCTTTGCAGATGGTATGCCAGCATTGGGCATTTATGATTTTAAAGCAGACAGCCCAGTACCCATCATTACGACAACGAATTTGAAAAGTGTTTCTAACCAAGAAAACTACTCAGAGCGGATAAGGGTGACCGGTGGTGATGGTGCTTTGACCTGGTCATTAGAGGATGGAGAATTACCGCCAGGCTTGACACTAAATAAAAATACCGGCCAAATAAGCGGCACGGTCAACGGTAGTGGCGGAGAGTACGGTATTGCCATCCGGGTGACGGATGCCGACGGAGATTCCGATGTGAGGATTTATGCCATTAACGTCTGGCCATCAGGCGATCAAGGGAGTGAGTTGGTTATGCATCTTGATGCCACTGTGAAATCATCTGTTGTGGGTAACCCGGTAACTCGTTGGAAGGATCAGTCAGGCAACAAAAATCACGGAAATCTGGAAGCGGGCTCGATTACCTATCCCAGCACTGAAACCTTTGCCTCTGAGCTTAGCGGTGTGGACTTTGGATCTGCCGCCAGTGCTCTGGAGTTGTTCAATGCAAAGGATTCTGATATCTGGCTGGACCAGTCAGGTCAAAACCCTCAAGGTTTTGCTGTGCTTATGGCTTACAAGCGGATGGGAAGTAATGCAAATGGTAGGCAGGACATTCTCGGTAATGAATCGAACACGAAATCCGGCTTTTTGGTTCGTACGTTCAGTGGTACTATACAATCTGCGCTGAATGGTAAGACCTTGAGCCAAAGTGGATCAGTAGCAGAAGGAAATTCTGTTGTTCTTGGTATCAATTATCATGCTGGAACTGGGCTTTTCGAGCTTTGGGATTCTCTATCCGGCTCCACGAGTAGGACGACAGTTTCTCCGGCAGATTTTTCCAAAGATGCTCCTGTGCTTCTAGGGATGACCAACAAACCCAGTCGTTATTTAGATGGTCTTGTCGGTGAAGTGAAAGTTTTTAATGGATCTCTGAGCACGCAAGCATTTGCATCTGAGCAGGAGGTTCTAGTGCAAAAGTGGGCCACAGGCTCGGTTTCGGGGCCAGGAGCTGCGGAACTTGTATTGCATCTGAATGCTACAGATGCTAGCTCTGTTGTAGGAAACCCGGTAAGCCAATGGTCAGATCTTTCTGGTCTAGGAAATCATGCAACTCCCAGTAAGGGAGCCGTTACCTATCCGAGTGTAGCTTTATTCCCTTCCGGGCTCACAGGGATTGATTTTGGAAGTGGACGCAACTCCTTGGAACTGTTCGATGTCCAAGAATCAGATGGCTTGCTCGACCAGACTGGTAGTGATGGTTTTGCTGTATTTCTCACCTATCGTAAAACGGGCAATGAAACCGACCAGCAGGATTTGCTTGGTAATGTCTCAAAAACGGATGCTTCTGAGAATGGTGGATTCGTGGTGCGGCTAAGTTCAGGTGGAGTGCTACGTGCAATGATGGGGGACGCCTCATTAAGCAGTGCTGGAGATAATCTTAAAATTGGCGATTCTATGGTCATAGGGATTCGCTATTTAGCTGACGCTGGGCTCCTTGAGCTCTATAATTCCCTCGGAGACACGGTCGACACTGCCACGGCTGCCGCCGCAGATTTTTCCAATTCCAGCCCACTGACTCTGGGTTCGGCGAACAAGCAAAGCCGTTATGCAATGGGCGTCATAGGAGAAGTCAAAATATTTAGCGGAGCCATGGATTCGGATGTGTTTCAATCCGAGTTGTCGGCTTTGAACTCTAAATGGATAACAAATGAGACAGACTATTGGGCTTCGGGACTAGGCTTCGATATTGGAGGTGAAGACGAGGACTTCGATGGGGACGGGGTGTCTAATTTTATTGAATACGTCTTTGGTGGATCACCTATGGATAGCTCAGTGCAAATGTTTCCAGTTAGAATGAAAAACATTGCGGGTACCCTTCTCTACTCCCATGCTCGTCGTATAAATAGCAATGGCTTAATCTATCAAGTTCAAACCTCATCTACCCTAGAACCCGGAAGCTGGAGAGATATTAATCCGGTTATCAATAATGTAACCCCATTAGATGATGTATTCGAAGAAATCGACTATGAGTTTCCAAGTGGGGAAGATGCCCTATTTATTCGTGTGAAAGCTACGAAATAAAATATGAACTCAGATACCACTCTTCACTCAAACCAATTAATCTAATGCTAATATTGCGGATGTGAATAAGACAACAACCTTGGTAAGCTCCCTCCTTCTAGTAGTCAGTTCTATGTTGGTCACAGTCGGGTCAGCGCTAACACCTGTATCCCAAATTCAGATAACGGATGGATTATTGATTGATCCTCATTCTACGCCTGAGACGAGAGCCTTATTTATCAATATGCAGCAGCAAGCAAAAAAGAGTCTCCTCTACGGGGTTCACCGGGCTTATACGAAAGGTTATCACAAGAAGGACAACAAGAATTTTGATAACTCTGATTTAAAAGAGGTTGTAGGCGAGAACCCAGCAGTGCTGGGTTTAGATTTTACCGGACATGAAAATTTCAAAACACCTGACGATTTCTGGGCGCCAAACCCCACATATGAAGATACTACTTATGGTAAAATTATTAAGGCAGTCCACTCTCGAGGTGGCGTGATTACCATCAGTTGGCACATGTCTAATCCCAAAACGGGTAATAACTATAATGACCGCGATGATCGGAAAACGGTAAAACATATTTTAGAGGGAAATATAGTAGATGGCGTTGACGTGCGGGCCAATTTTTTCAGGTACCTGGATCATGCAGCCGATTTTTTCAAAGCTATGAAAGATAAGAATGGTAAGCACATTCCCATCTTTTTTCGTCCCCTGCACGAGCAATATCACAACGTTTTTTGGTGGTCAGGAAATGCCGCGAGTGTCGAAGAATATAATCAGCTTTGGTACCTGATGATCGGTTACCTTCGAGACGTTAAGGAAGTGCGGAATCTTATCTACATTATTTCGCCAAACAGAGTCGGTAATATGGAGGATTACATGGAGAAATTTCCGGGCCATGATTGGGTAGATGGTTACGGACTTGATTGGTATGCCGTGAATGATTTTTCGAAGCAGCTGGAGCAAGCCAGTGAGTTGCTTGTTGGTTTGGCAAGGGAATACAACAAAATTGCAGTGCTTTCAGAAATTGGCGTCAAAAATGGAATGACATCCGAGACTTCTGCCAAATGGTATAGTTCCCATGCGTTAAAGCTTAAGGATAACCCAGTGGCCTCTGAAGTTGCCTGGTTCTTGCAGTGGTCTTCCAGGCATGGCAACAATACTTCATGGTCTCCAGTTAAACAAAAGCATCGGCCAGATATTGCTCATATATTGCCTGACTTTGAGATTTTTTATAATGACAAATGGACAGTCTTTGAAGACGATATGCCGGCTTTGGGCATTTATGATTTTAAAGCGGATAGCCCAGTGCCTATCATTACGACAACGAATTTGAAAAGTGTTTCTAACCAAGACAACTACTCAGAGTGGATAAGGGTGACAGGTGGTGATGGTGCTTTGACCTGGTCATTAGAAGATGGAGAATTACCACCTGGGTTGCGGTTAAGTCAAACTACCGGGCAGATTAGCGGAACGGTGAACGGTAGTAGCGGTGAGTACGGTATTGCCATCCGGGTGACGGATGCCGACGGAGATTCCGATGTGAGGATTTATGCCATTAACGTTTGGCCATCAGGCGATCAAGAGAGTGAGTTGGTTATGCATCTTGATGCCACTGTGAAATCATCTGTTGTGGGCAACCCGGTAACTCGTTGGAAGGATCAGTCAGGCAACAAAAATCACGGAAATCTGCAAGCGGGCTCGATTACTTATCCCAGCACTGAAATCTTTGAATCTGGGTTTAGTGGCGTGGACTTTGGATCTGCAACCAGTGCTCTAGAATTGTTCAATGCAGAGGATTCTGATATCTGGCTGGACCAATCGGGTCAAAACCCTCAAGGCTTTGCTGTGCTTATGGCTTACAAGCGAATGGGAAGCAATGCAAACGGCCGGCAGGACATTGTCGGTAATGAATCGAACACGAAATCCGGCTTTTTGGTTCGTATGTTCAGTGGTACTATACAATCTGCCCTGAATGGTAAGATCTTGAGCCAAAGTGGATCAGTAGCAGAAGGAAATTCAGTTGTTGTTGGTGTCAATTATCATGCGGAAACTGGGCTTTTCGAGCTTTGGGATTCTCAATCCGGCTCCACGAGTAGCACGACAGTTTCTCCGGCAGATTTCTCAAAAAATGTTCCCGTACTCCTAGGGATGACTACCAAAACCGGTCGTTATTTAGATGGTCTTGTCGGCGAAGTGAAGGTTTTTGATGGATCTCTGAGCGCGCAAGCATTTGCGTCTGAGCAGGAGGCTTTAGTGCAAAAGTGGGCTATAATTTCGGGTCAGATGCTAAGGCCTGCCGAACTGGTATTGCACTTGAATGCTATCGATAGCAGCTCAGTTGTAGGAAACCCGGTAAGCCAATGGTCAGATCTTTCTGGTCTTGGAAACCATGCGACTCCGAGTAAGGGAGCCGTCACCTATCCGAGTATGGCGCTCTTTCCTTCCGGTCTCAAAGGCCTTGATTTTGGAAATGGGCATAATTCACTGGAACTCTTCGATGCGCAAGAATCAGATGGCTTACTCGACCAGACTGGTAGTGATGGTTTTGCTGTATTCCTCACCTATCGTAAAACGGGCAATGAAACCGACCAACAGGATTTGCTCGGTAATGTCTCTAAAACAGATGCTTCTGAGAATGGCGGATTCGTATTGCGGCTAAGCTCGGGCGGAGTGCTACGTGCAATGATGGGGGATGTTTCACTAAGCAGTAATGGAGATACTCTTAAAATTGGCGATTCTATGGTCATAGGCGTTCGCTACCTAGCTGATACCGGGCTCCTTGAGCTCTATAACTCTCTCGGGAATACGGCCGACACTGCCACGGTCACTGCCGCAGATTTTTCCAATTCTAGCCCGCTGACTCTAGGTTCGGCGAACAAGCAAAGCCGTTATGCAATGGGCGTCATAGGAGAAGTCAAAATGTTTAGCGGAGTCATGGATTCGGATACGCTCCAATCCGAGTGGGCCGCTTTGTACTCTAAATGGATAACAAATGAAACCGACTACTGGGCTTTGGGACTAGGCTTCGATATTGGAGGTGAAGACGAGGACTTCGATGGGGACGGGGTATCTAATTTTATTGAATACGTTTTTGGCGGATCGCCCATGGATAGCTCAGTGCAAACGTTTCCGGTTAGAATGAAAAATAATGCGGGAACCCTCTTCTATTCCCATGCTCGTCGTATAGATAGCAATGGCCTAACCTATCAAGTTCAAAGCTCATATAACCTAGAACCTGACAGTTGGAAGGATATCAATCCGACTCTTATTAATCGGCAGTCGATGGATGATCAATTTGAGATAGTCGAGCATGAGATCGCGAACCAAGAATTGAATGGAGAATCTGCTCTATTTATCCGTGTCAAGGCGATTAAGTGATAATGGATTCTGGCTGCTGCCTTCATAAGAGGATCTTTCAACTTAGAGCATTTTAGAATGTTCATTTTTGTCATGCTTCGGTTCAACCAGGGTATCTAGCGAGTCCAAATGTTCATAGGTTTTTGCGCCGCATTGATGTCAGATATCACCGCTGATTCCAGCAAGGAAATAGTCAGGTTGTGCGAAGCGCAGTTACCTTTTTTTAGAAATGCATGAGTGCCCGAATAAAGGATTCCCCAGTCGAGCTCTTAGAGGACATTTGGGTGGAGCTAAAATATTTAGATAAGCCAATTCACTAAGGATTTTCTGATAAGCTTTATAGCTTAGCACAAGGTTTTGTGCAAATTTTTAAGCTTCCATGCATCATGCGAGTTAATAGACGTGCTTATTGCTTCAGCTTAGATCATAGTGTTTAGATGAAGGTGTTTCTTGCTCACCGCGGTAACCAAGCTTGCCGGACTGGGGTAGACTCATGCTTACAAAATATTGAAGCCAGACTGGCCCTCAATACCCAGCGAGTTAAATACAGATGGGGTTGAATATCCTGAGTATTGACCTAACTTCCGTTAAATTATTATTTGTTATGTTTCTGCTGGAAAGCCGTTTGCTGGTGGTCTCTCGCAATATCTTGCTCATTCAAGCAGATGACCTTGAATATACGGATCTTGGTACCATGGCCATGGCAGCCTGGGTATCCAGACACCTCACTTGGACCGTCTAGGTCATGAATCGATGCGTTTCGATCGTTTTTATGTGCATCCGCTGTGTGCACCACCCCGAGCTTCGCTTTTGACAGGCAAGCACTTCCGGCGAACCGGTGTTTACGGGGTGATGGGGGTATGGATTTCATGAATTTAGATGAGATAACCATTGCTGAAGTCCTGCGTGATGCTGGTTATTGAACCGGTATGTGGAGAAAGTGGCACACTGGTAAATCAGATGGCTACTTCCCTCGGGACCGTGGTTTTGAGGAAGCTTATATGGCTAAACTCTACATCTATGAAAATAATCCAGGTTTACTAAATGGAAAGCTAGTTCCTGCCAAGGGCTGGACATCAGCAGTGCTAACCGACTACGCAATGGATTTTATGAAAGACAAGTCAGATGAGTCATTTTTTGCCTATGTGTCCTACCTGTCGCACCATGGGAAATGGGCAGCTCCAAAGACTGTATTGCACGTTATCAATCGGCTGGTTATATAAAAAGCATGTCGACACTTTACGGTATGATCAGTCATATGGACTATCATATAGGAAGGCTACTGGAGCCGTAGACGATTTGAGACTAAGGGAATTGACAATTGTTTTGTTTATGAGCGACAACGGCTCGGCTCGAAATGTGCCGGGCAGTCGTGTGACGGATGAAGAATGGGAAGAGCATATGACCCCGCTTCAACTACGCGGGAAAAAATCCACAGTTTATGAAAATGGGATACGGTCACCATTGTTCCTTCGCTGGGGAGATCGTCTCAAAGCGGTTGTAAATAGTCAGTTATTGATGGTCATGGACATACTGCTACATCCATGGGAGAGATGGGTGGAGCTCAAGCGCCAGGAGGACTGGGAGGAGAGAGTTTTGTTAATTTATTAAAAGATTCTAATACAAAATAGCCTGAGTGGACCCTATATTTCTTTCTGCGAAACCTCGGCTAGTAGATTAGAAAACGTTACGCTACTAGCCTTGTGAGAAGCAAAGTCTCACAGCTTATCCCCAACTCCTGAGGATTATAGGAGATGGTTTAAAGTTTTTAAAACGAGCCGAATATATGGAACTTTTTGACATTAGTAAAGATCAGCGAGAAGAAAACAGCCTCGCGACCGAGCAGCCGGAAAAAGCCAGTTACCTGAATACACAAGCCAATGCTTGGGTTGATCGAATCCTATCTGAGCCTGGATCATTTACCCGTCCAACTATGCTCATCGCTAAAGATGGGAAGAAAGAAACGGAATTCCCCGCTAGTTGCGTGGCCCATAATCAGGGTGGCCTCAGAAATGATAGCTATCATTTGAAAAATTGGAACATACCTGGTGATCTTGCCAACTTCAATCTCGATATCCAGATTCGGGGATCCTACACTTTTGAAATTGAATTTGATGCCCCATTAACGCGTTACGCTAGTCTTGAGATTGGGCTCGCGGGTAAGACAGCAGTATGTAAAAATAACAAAGAAGAAAAATCATATCACCTTTTTTCTACAAATCCTATTGATGTCGAAGAGAGAGACAACTCTGTCTATAAAATTGATCTCACCACTGAAGATCGCAGCTTCCATGTCATCCATAACGATGAAACGGATGAAGAAGGAAAGTGCTGGTGAGTAACCTTCCTTACGTCGATGCTGAATTTTTAAAAAGAGGCTAGTTCGTGCACCTCTTTTTGAGGAAGCTTAATAAGAGTCTATTCTGATTCACTTTCTATGAGTCTTGATTCTTTTCAGATGAATGCTCAACTTTGAGAAAACCTGTGTTATCCTCAGACCTGATCCGAGGATTCAGGATTCATAAGCTGTTTGTTCCTTGATGCTAATGTTTAACCGGGGTATGACATAAACGATTGTGTAACCCTAATGATGCAACCATACGTAATCAATACAAAGGGATGGAAAACCAAAGCCAACGGATCTAGAAAGAACACGCAATCAACACAGCAAATTATCCAGTCACATACGAGTAAATATCGCAATATTATTATTGTATTTAATTGGCTAAAAACTATAAAACAACTTAAGTAAATCAATTAAACTCATGAAGAAAAACTACGCTTTGACTAACAGATCATTGATTCATGTGATAGCGGTCTTATGGGTGCTTTACAACACCGCTGCCAATAGCGCCGTATTCAACATCAAGGACTATGGCGCTGTGGCAAACGATGGGTTAGACGACGCAGCAGCTTTCCGGGCAGCCGTATCAGCAGCACTATCCGCTGGTTCTGGGAATGTTGTGAAATTAGACAAGGGTACTTGGAAGATGAGTTCTTTTGATGGAAACAATGTTTTAAATCTTCAAAATAAGGCTAGTCTCCGGATTCAGGGAACTCCTTCGACCATTTTACTTATAGAGAATTACCATAAGCGAGTATTTCTCATTAATGATTGTAGCAATCTTACTTTTAAGGAGATGCATATCACATACAAGATTGTGCCTATAGCCACAGGTAGAGTGATGGATTGGACAGGATCTGGAGAGAATCGACAGTATACCGTAAAGCATCAGGCAGGGACTTTGGAGTTTGACGATCCTTTTTTTAGTAGCATGGATGCAAAGACTATTTTTTTTACGCAAAATAAAGTTCCTAGAAGAGTGGTTCCTGCAACCTTTCAGGTGTACTCGCCCAGGCGAATCGAAAAACTGTCGCAAGGAAAATGGAAGCTAAAGCTTGACCGAAGAAGCGATGCCGTAATGGTTGATGACTACATCAACTATATTGGTAGATCTGAAGTCGCTGGCATATGCCGAGTGAATGATTCAAGCAACATCAAATTTTTCAAAATTAAAATTTCAAACATTCCTGGCATGGGTTGGGTAGGAAAAGGTAATAATAAAATGGATTTTGATCACTGCAAAGCGGTTCTCCCAAAGCATGTAAACATCTGCACAACAAGTGATTTGATCCATCTAGGTAACTCTAAAAATACGCAGATCAAAAACTGTTATTTGACTGCGGCGGGCGATACAATTATTAACCTTAAGGCAAATCTCCCGGATGTCGTAAAGAAGGAGAGTAATACCAAGATCAAAATCACCAAAGCTCAGTTTCAAGGGGAGGTGGGTGATAAAATACGCATTATTAGGCCTTCTACAGGTGGTACAGTCGTGACGAGAAATATCCAAGGAATATCTTATTCGGGTAACTATGTTATTTTGACAATCCCATCGACAACTGTCTCGATTGTTGCTGGAGATGAGGTGTTTAATGAGGACTGGTGTCACAATCATGCTATTATAAAAAATAATACAATTGAAAATGCCCGTAGACAGGGACTTCTCATTCGAGCTCTTGATGCCAAGATTCAATATAATACCATCAAAGGAATGGGGGGCAGCGGAATACAAACAGTCCAGAAATACAGCTACAATGAAGGCGGGTGCCTAGAGAATAGCTTGATTAGATATAATAGTATAAGAGATGTAGAGCTAACAAGCGGCGCCTATGGAAGTATATCCATTCTATTCGGAACAGAGTCATCCCAGCTCGGCGATACTGTCTATGAGGCTATTCGGAATGTTCGCATTGATGATAATGAGATCGTCTCTTATCACGATAGAGCCGTTCTATTGAATGGGGCTTTTGACTGTGAAATAACGAACAATACTCTGAAGTCTCTAGCAAAGTTTATCTTTAAGGAGAATTATATATTCGAAGTCCGGAATTCGAGTCAGATTGATATTATAGGAAATAATGCGAAGAAAGATAACCGTAAACACACCGGTCGTTTTAAGTTCCGGAATGCTCATGATATCTCTGAATTAGCCAATAGATTCTAAGCTTCGATAGAAGCCTGGCCGTTCATTTCATTACGGACTCTTTTAAAAATATGATGAAAGTTTACAGTACAACTAGCTGTTGCGTAATTGGGTTGATTAGTGTTGTCATGGTATTTTATTTCTACAGACAAGAAGCGCTGAGAGATGCTCTATTTCAGGATCGGGAGATAAACGATTCATTGAATCATGTACCTTCGTCAGCACCCCGGATTCCGTCTCCGGTCGAGGAGGGTCAATCCTCGCCTACCGTAGGCAGTCAGGTGCAGGATGAGCTTAAAAAGATCTTCTTGAAAAATCATTTTCATGAAGGGCGTGGTTTTTTGCGTGAGTTGCTTAAGGATAATAGTTGGGATACGGTCCATGCCCACTTGCTTCATGCAATGGATGATCTATCCGCTGATCGGCAGAAACGTTGGGTCTTGGAACTGGCTAGAGAGTTGATGCGAGAATACCAATTTGTTTCGGTTATGGATCTTGCGCAAGGTATCGGGATGCAGAGAGAAACGCTTTTTGAGCACTTTCGCGAATTTTTTTATGAAACAGCAGAAAAAGTTACGGAAAAAGAAAAGCTGTATTTTTCTAGGGTTTATGCTCATCTGCAGCCAGAGGAAGCCCTAGACTGGGCTCTGAATGACCACTCTAGCAACGAATTGGTGTACCAAGTATTCTACGTTCTTGGAGCTTCCTATCCGGATTATGGTGAGAAGGTCTTAGATAGTTTTATCATAACCGATGAAAGCCATCAGTTTGGAAAGGCTAGGAATGAATCTTCGATTACGATACCAAGTTCTCGTGACCGAATCCTACACCAGTATTTAAATGGCTTTTTATCAACGGCCCTGACGCGTTCATATAGCAACCAAGCGGTCACTGATCGTATAAGAAAATATGCCTCTCAAATTCACAGTGAAAAATATCGCTATGATTTAGAAAACCACCTCAGGGAATTTGTGCATCGGGTCTATTAAAGCCGAATGACGCTATAGAGAGAGACCTCATGATCTGTGCAAGACCTAAGGTCGAGGAAGAAGCATGGAGTCTCCTTGAACTATCACCTTTTTGAGGCTCATGCCCCTGTCTATCCGGGGTGGTGTTCTGTGGTCTTCCTAGCTTCACCCTCGTTTGCTCATAAGAGCTACGCTGAGACGACTCAATTTAATACATCTTTGTTGACGCTCTTTTCCCTTATGGCTCAAGCTTTTGAGGATCTCGTTCTACTCCTATGACATCATCGAGGTTTAATATTTTTTACAAGGCCCTCATCATCGGTCCTTTTTAAGCGCTACTGTGCTTCAAGGAATTCTCTAGAAGAATACGCAACTAATGCTTTTCTATACCCTGGCTTACTCTAAAAATATGACCATCTGGATGGCGTATATGTAATTCACGAACATTCCAGGGCATATTTTCAGGTTCATGCATGATCTCAATCCCCTGCTTCACACAATCTTTATAAATGATATCTACATTGTCGACCCATAATGATAACCAAACCCCTTTATCTGAAACTTCTCCATTTTTCTCATTAAAAGTTTTATGATTACTACCTTTGCCTCGACCTCCTTGGCCATTTAGACAGATAAATATCTCGTTTTTCCCAGAGCATACACCGCCGAAAGAAGCTGGGGACCCCCAAGCCCAACTCTTTTTCCAACCTATTTTTTCAAACCAACTAAAGGATTGTTGCATATCCGAAACATTCAGTATAGGAGTGACAGCTTTTACATTCATGATTTTTTCACATAAGGAGGAGTTTAAAGAATACTTAACGTCTAGACGAAACGAGTATTACTTTGACAGAATGTCTCGTAGTAATGAATTAAAAAAAATCTCTTATATTTTCTAAAACGCGTCACCTAAATACCCAGTTAAGGACCCAATAAGTAATCCAGCGATACTAGCAATTAATAAAAATTGAAGCCATGAAGTCTCACTTCCATCTGTAAACCAGAACAACCCATGAAAAAAACCTAACACAAGACCTAATGGCAGATGACAAAAGAACATGAACTATGAAAATTTGTTGTAATTGTTCATTGATAACTTTCTTCCCAATCCATAATTAGGGAGGCATCTAAGTAGTATCTGGGGTCCTTATTGTCTGTATTGTTGTAAATTGATGCGGCGCATAAAATAATACTAAATAGCCTACCAAATATTCCGCTTATGATTATGTAAAACTTTACTAGTTTTTCATTTTTCTATAAAATGGCCAGGTTGATTTTCATTCCCTGAAATTGAAATCTTTTATTCGAGTGGAGTGAGGAGCGCAATGAAATAATAATGACCGGCCTTTATGCCTTTCATAGCTCGTGCAAAAAGTTGAGTAATCTTCCCATTTTATGACATTTGTGCTAGATCTGAGGACTGGATTGTAGAAGTTATGTGCTAGGGTTTCAGATGGGGCGGGCGGACGAAGAGAGCGATGAACGTTGCGGAGAGAAGGTTGGAATAGTCTTACAGTGCCTGCCTTGTGAGCAAGGAACATTGGAAGTGACGGCTGTATGTTTTGTTGATTTGCATAAGTGTTCATGGACCTTGAAGCTTGGTGGGATTGATTGGTGTTGAACAGAGAATGTGAGATGAGTGTTATCAGTTATTACCTATTGCTATTTTATTTCGGGTTACTGCTGGGGTTAGAAGCGGTAGTTTGCTAATTAATTTACCTCAAGAGCCTCAGTTGCTTAAGAGTTGCTGGCTGTCACTCATTCCGGCTATGGATGAATGCCTTAGCTCTCTTTCCGAGTAGCCCCTAGAGGAGTATTTAGCGTTTATTATCTAGAACTTATGCTATAGACTGCAAGCTGGTTATGCAGAACTCCATCGTCATGACAGTAATAGGCCCTGATTCGTCAGGAATAGTAGATCGGCTTGCGTCCATGGTTCGCGAGGAAGGAGGCAATTGGTTAGAGAGTCGGTTGATTCATTTAGGAGGACAGTTTGCAGGTGTAGTGAGGGTTGATATACCGAAGGAAAGCGAAGAGGCTTTTAAAGGGCGTATCGCAGGGCTTAAGACATATGGTCTCAAGGTAGAGATTCATGAGGACCAGCAAGAGGTAGTCCCTGAATCAAATGCCAGAGTGATTGATATAGAGCTTATAGGACAAGATCGCCCCGGGATTATAAGCCAGATCGCGGGTGCTTTGACAGAGATGGGAGCAAATATTGAAGAGCTAAATTCTCAGTGCGTGAGTGCGGCGATGAGTGGGGAAGAACTCTTTGAAGCGGAAATAACCATCACGGTTTCACCCGATTGTAGTTTAGAGATTGTGCGTGAGCGGCTGGAAAAGATAGCCTCTGATTTGATGGTGGATTTAGAGTTTGATGAGGCTACTTAGCGTTTTTTCTTGCTTGTCTGATAGAATGTAATTTTTGGGGGTCGATTTGCACCCGAGTGGTGATTTTACGCAGGAAGCGTTTTTGTCGAGTGCTTATTAGGCTTTCAAGGGTTTGGTAGCTAAAGGGCTTCTGGATGAGGTAGATGGGGAAGTCAGTGCATTCCTCGATAAATTCATCAAAATGTTCCGGCGGGTAACCACTCATCAGAATAATGCGCACACTTGGCATCTCATCGAAGGATTTAAAGATTTCGTAGGCGCTACGGATAAATTGTTTGCCGTCCATTTCTGGCATGGTGTAGTCAACGATAATGAGTGATGGGTAGTTGCCTAGACCTATTTCTTCAAGAGCTTCGGAAGGAGAGCTAAACTGGTGGGCTCGGATCTTTTGCAGTTTGAGTAAGCTGTTGACAGAACCTAGGACAATGGGATCGTCTTCGATCAGGAAAGCACTATCTGGTTTGTCACCGGGCCTCACAGGTGGGGGTGGTTGGACTTTTGCTTTAACTATAGACTGGGTGGCTACTTTGGAGTTGCTATCATCCCCTTGATTCATTTCATGGTAGTGTGGCCAACCCAGTTTGACGGTCGTGCCGCGGTCTATTTTTGATTCAATGCCCACCATACCACCATGCTGCTGCATAATGCCTTGAACAAGCGAAAGGCCTAAACCTGTGCCAGCACCTTTATCTTTGGTGGTGTAAAAGGGCTCAAAGATTTTCTTTATGTGTTCCGGTGAAATGCCGGAGCCTTCATCTGTGATGGAAAGATAGATGTATTCGGAATCTTTTTCATGAGTAATGTGAATGATGCCGCCATCTTTCATGGAATCCCGGGCATTGTTCAAAATATTGAGGAATGTATGGCTGAGCGCTGAGTAGCAGCCGTAAATTTGAGGGGCATCTGTTTTGTCTTTATTGCTTATGGTTTCATCTATTTTAAGTTGGTAACGTGGTCCGTAAGAGCGCCTTGTTAGGTTTATGACATCATGGACAAGCTCTGCTAGGTTCAGGTTGCCCATGGAAAGTGATTGGCGGCGCGAGTAGCCAAGGAGACTGCGAGTGAGCGAGGTCCCATTTGCGCAGGCTTGCATGATTTGCTGTAGAGCTTTTTTGGTTTCAGCATCATGGTTCTTGGTCATGGTGAGGTATTCGGCATAACCCTGAATGGCAAGGATGAGGTTATTAAAGTCATGAGCTACGCCGCTTGCTAGGCCACCTATACTTTCCAGTCGGCGAGCGTTCATGACTTCTTCCTGCAAGCTGATCCAAGAAGTAATCTCGTTGAAGCAGAAAAAGAACCAGTAGTGAATGCCATCAGCGTGATCCTCGCGATGTTTCATGAAAGTTACAGAAAAGGAGCGATCTTCAAGCTCAAATATAGGGGAAGAGGGTGCTTCATCTGCATTGATGTTGGCAAAAATCTCATGCAAATAAGTTGCAAGACTTTGGGGTATGTCTTGCCAGTGTAGGTGCGGATCTCGGATGCCGATCCTAGGCATGTCAAAAATTTTGGAGGCGTCGCTGTTGATATAGAGTAAGTTGTAGTCACCTTGAGGTGTAGCATGAATTAGAATCTGGCCAGGGCCGCCACTTTCATCCTGAAAGGTGTTGAGTATTTCTTCGATGTTTCCGAGAGGTCCGCTTGAAATTAACATGGTTTATCTTTAGTTGCTTTGTAATAGAATCGGAAAATGAATCTAATACATGAGATGATCTATTTCAATCTGCATTATTTGGTAATGAGGTGAGAGAGTAAAACAGTTGGAAAAATAGTAGAGGAAGCAGGTTATTTGGGATTACCGCTTGCTTCTCGGTCATGAGTGCATAACATATTAAATTTTGGTAAATTATGTATCCTTTTGAATTATCACATCTATGCATCGTTCTGGGTTTGCTTTATTTAGCAGTTCATGGCTATGCCTTATACCAAAGTGATCAGGTAAAGCAGTGGCTTGCAGCATTCCCTAGAAATGAAGTAGCGGGAACAGTCTTAACCGTTGTAGCAGGACTTTGGTTTGGGTGGATTTTGGCAACACAAGATTTGATGGATTATTCGCAGTACCGCAAAATTTTTCTTATTGCGTTGTGTGTTAGTGTGGGGTTGCTCATCATTTATTTGAAGGAGTTTTTAGCTGTTAGAGCGTTGGGTTGTGTCGGGCTTTTATGCGGCGGGATGATGCTTGATGTAGGTTTTATGCGTCCTGAACTGCCTAGGTTACTCATTAGTTTTGCCGCGTATGTGTATATTTTCTTGTCCATGTTTTGGATAGGTGCGCCCTATTTGATGAGGGATCAGATTTCGTGGGTTTGTGCCCGGGATGAGCGGTTCAAGTGCTTGGCTGGCGCTGGCGTTGGCTTTGGAGTCATTATTTTAGGGTTGGGCATATTTGTATTCTAGAGCTTAGTAAAATCTAGCTGTCAGAAATAGACAGCTTCGTAAAAATAGCACTAGCAACTGTATCCTCTTTTGATACTATTTCAATTGTGGTTCAAAATATTTATCACCTGCCATTCTAAGTTTTACGCATCTACACAGGCTGCTTAGAAGCAATCCGAGTTATACGATATCCAAGGAACTGATTATTTATGTGGAAAAAAAACAGTATTGATTTAGCTTTCAGGATATGAATCAAAGACCAACTGACCTTTATGAACTAAATACTTTTGCCCCTAAGATTGTCGCCGTGATTGTTGTGGTGGTGATTTTAGGATTTTTGGGCACTCAAGCCTTCCATGTGGTAGATCCTGGTACTAGAGGAGTTTCTGTAACATTGGGTAAAGTGAACCCCCAGTTCTTGCCAGAAGGATTTTCCATGAAAATTCCCGTGATCGAGAAGATCTATAATATTTCAGTCAAGCAAATTACCATACCTGGTGAAGCAGTGAGTTTTTCTAGTGACCTTCAGACAGTAAAGGTTGCTTACAATGTTTTGTTTCGCATTCCTGAAACACAACTGGTTGAATTGTTCCGGAAGTATTCAGGTAGTAGAGCAGAGGATTATTATCGCTATTTGATAGAGCCCAGAGTTCAGGAATCAATCAAACAGGTCGCCTCACAGTACAAGGCTGAGAATATCGTTAAAAACAGGCCAGAAGTTAAAAGTCTGGCCCAAGAAAGTCTTGTGGAAGCGATGGAAAGCCTCATGGAAATTAGGGATCTAGTTATTACAAATATTGACTTAACCGATGAGTTAGAAGCAGCCATTGAGCGCAAACAGGTTGCAGAGCAGGAAGCACAGAGAAAAGACTATGAATTGCAGATAGCGGAGAAAGATGCTCAAATCGCTATTGTAAAGGCTGAAGGCGAAGCCAAGGCCATAAAAATTCGTGGTGAAGCGCTGCAAGCTTCTCCTGAAGTGATTGAATTACAAATAGCGGAGAAGTGGGATGGCAAGTCCCCGCAAACGGTAGTTACCGGTAACGGTGGAGCTAACGTGTTGCTCCCTCTGCGCTAAATCCGTGTAGGTCTCAGCACCGGGGGCTTACGAATTCTCAGTAGGCATGATATACGGTTTGAAATATAGAATCTTGGTAGGTGCCATATTACTAGGGCTTAATGGTCCATTCTTGCTCCATGCAAGTAAGCTGCGCACTGATCAAGAGGGGCAGCCAGAAATTGTTAAGAACGAAAAAGAGGTTCGTTTAGGTCCCAATTCCAGGCTGATTCTAGTCGAAGACTCCAATATGATCAACCAGTTTAAGCTAAATAATGAATTAGCACGAAATCGGTTTGAAGAGGCTGTGTTGGCATTTACTGAGAAACCCAATTTGCAGGAAGCATGGAAGAGTTTGGTTCATTCCAGTGATAGAGTTGGAATAAAGATTAATACGAAAGGAAGCACTGTTTTCCAAAGTAAGCCGGTATTTGTAGATAGCGTTGTAAGCGGGTTGCTTAGTGCGGGTGTAGCGAAAGAAAACATTACTATCTGGGACGACAGCCAGGACGAACTGAAAGCTGCCGGTTGGAGGGTAGACGGAGTTCCAGCGAGAGGTGCGAGGGTTTCCTCTGTGGTGCCTGGCACTGGATATGATGCAGAGCAATTTCTCTTTCATGAGGTCGTCGGGCGATTAATATGGGGTGATCACGACTTCGTAGGGAAAAAAAGCCCCCCGCTAGATATTGGCAATTTAAAGAAGGGCATCGAAGATAAGGAGGAGTCTGTCTCGAAAAAAAAGCAACAAGTTAGTAATCGATCTTATTTTGCAAATATTGTGAGTAAGAATACGGATAAAATTATCAATCTTGCGGTGATGTCGGACCACCCTACTTTAGGCCTTTGGGGTTGCTTAAGTTCCTTAGCCTTATGTTCCATCGATAATAACCGCCGTTTTAATTCTCCAAAAAAATTTGCTGCAAGAGCGGTAGCGGAGATTTTAACTAATGAGGTCTTGAAGGATAAGGTTGTCTTACATGTCTTAGATGGAACCATTATGCAATTTGCTGGAGGGCCTGATTTTGTCGCAAATTATGCGGAGTCTCTGGGATTGATCATGGTTGGGCAAGATGCTGTTGCGATGGATTCTATGGTGCGTAAACGAATAGAGAAGGCTCGTCAAGCACGTTCCGTGGTTCCATTAAGTGGTAATGCCCTTCACATAGAGGCTTGCGAATCATTTGGACTGGGAACTACTACTGAGGCGGAGATAGAATTGGTTCTTTTACCCTAGAGTTTCCTAAATACTTTGAAATAGCCCCAAGATGAATATTGCGCTAATATATTTGTTCAGAATTTGCTTATGCTAGTCAGTGAAGTGATACATTTTGATAGTGCGAGAACGCTCTCAAATTTATTGGGCAGTGATAATAGAGCTCTAGGTTCTGTGAATGAGGCTTTTTCAGTTGAGACAACTACTCGTGATGGATGGGTAAAAATTAATGGCCAGGCCGAAGCTGTAGAGGCAGCAAGCACGCTTTTTCGCTTTTTAGAGGGAGCCCTACGTAAAGGCATTTCGATTCGTAAGCATGAGCTTCATTATGCAATTTCTGCAGTCAAGGAGGGCAATCTAGATGAGTTAGAAGGTCTGTGGGCGACCGGCATTAGTCTTTCCAATCGCAAACCCATGGTTTTAGCCAAGACTTTTACGCAAAAGCAGTATCTAGCAGCAATCAAGGAAGTAGATCTTGTTTTTGGACTAGGCCCGGCGGGGACGGGCAAGACTTTTCTAGCAATGGCGGCAGCATTAAAAGCACTAAAGAAAAGCGATGTCAGTAAGGTTATACTCACCCGCCCGGCTGTTGAGGCAGGGGAAGCTTTAGGGTTTCTTCCTGGGGATCTTCAAGAGAAACTTTACCCTTATCTTCGCCCACTTTATGATGCACTTCATGATTTGATGGATCGCGAAGAGGTGCAGAAATTCTCAGATAAGGGGCTGATTGAAGTTGCTCCTTTGGCTTACATGCGTGGGAGAACTCTCTCTAAAGCTTTTGTAATCTTAGACGAAGCTCAAAATGCGACAACCGAGCAGATGTTTATGTTCTTAACTCGGATGGGTGAAGGTTCGAAATGTGTAATAACAGGGGATGTTTCGCAGATTGACTTGCCAAGAAATCGAAAATCAGGATTGATTGAAGCCTTGGATGCGCTGCAAAATACTAAAGGTATTCGTTTTGTTACATTTAAGGATTCTGAGATTGTTCGTCATGAGTTGGTGTCCCGCATCGTGCAAGCTTATCAAAAGCACCGAACGAAGCCGGAATAAGAAGTAAAGAATGAGAGACTGGTTTAAAAAGCAAATGTTGGTGCGTCGAGGCTTGAGTTCTGGCAAATCGCGTCGCCAGTCGAAGTCGGAGGAGTGGAGGGAGTACTTTGATACGAGTATGAAACTCCGGGCGATTGTCTTAATCCTAAGTTATCTAGGCTTGATCCGTATTGGTCTCTGGCAGAATACCCCAGAGATTCTTGGAGAGACCGTTGTATTGAGCCTTTTACTCATGGGTATGTGCGTTATTATTTTGCCTCTGACCTACCAGAAAATTTGGCGAAATAACCGTCTACTAATTCTTTTATTGGGTAGTGTCATGTTAAACGCAATGCTCAATAAATGGCTTTATACTTATAATTTTCCAATAGACTTTATCGAGACTACTGGTGCTGCTTTTTTGGTGCCATCTGCTATTGGTTCTATGGCTTGCACGGTACTTATTTCAGCGAATGTTGGCCTACTGGTAGCTTTTTTGGTTGCGGTGTCGGGAAGTGTTTTTGTCGAGTCGAGTCCAGCCATATTCTTTAGCAGCTTGCTAACTGGTTTTTCAGCAGTTTATTTTTGCAGGAATATTCGCAGACGTTCAGATTTATTAATTGCCGGTATGGGTGTTGGCCTGGTGGGTATGGGCATCGTTTTTATTCTCTTCATCGGCGGGTTGGTGGAAACAAAATATGACTCACTACTGGTTCAGGTGATCTTGGCTGTCGTGTTAGGCATCATGAATGGTTTTGTCTTCAGTGCTATTTTGCCAGTTCTTGAATGGATGTTTGATCGGATTACTTACATTTCTTGGGTTGAGCTGACCGATGTGAATCACCCGCTATTGAAGCAAATGACGATAGATGCACCTGGGACTTATCATCATAGTCTTATGGTAGCAAATTTAGCAGAAGCAGCAGCAGAATCAATTGGAGCTAATGCAACACAGTGTCGTGTGTCTGCGTATTTTCACGATGTGGGTAAATTGCATAAGCCAGAATACTTTGTGGAGAATAGTTCGCCCGAACACAACGCACATGATAATCTTTCTCCTACGATGAGTGCGCTCATCATCATTGCGCATGTCAAGGATGGAGTTGATGTGGCTTTAAAACATGGACTCAGGCAACCAATTATTGATGCCATCCAGCAGCATCATGGGACATCATTGGTATATTACTTTTATAAAAAAGCCCTTCAGCAGAAAGATGATGTGAAAGAAGGCGGCAAGATCATGAAAATGAGGGAGGAAGATATTCCAGATGTAGATGAGAGATCATTCCGTTATCCTGGACCAATTCCTCAGTTCAAGGAGGCTGCATTGGTCAGTTTAGCAGATGCTATTGAAAGCAGTTCGAGAACTTTAAAAAATCCTACGGCACAAAAGATAGAGAGCTTAGTGCACGATATTATTAACGACCGTGTTATGGATGGGCAACTGAGGGATTCTGGCCTGACTTTTAATGAATTGGCTAAAGTGGCTGATCGATTCACATTTACATTAAAGAATATGCTGCATTCGCGCATTGACTACCCTAAGGATAAAGAAAAGCCTAAGAAAGATGGGGAGAATAATGAGGTCCAAAGTGAAGGTACAGAACCATCAAAAAAGATTTCCAATATGCCTGGAATTACTAAGCAAGCAAGCTGAGTGGGTTTTGCATTCGTTAGAGAATGAGTGGGTTCTAGGAGGGGCTAAAGTAGAAATTCATCTGGTTGATGAGAGAGAGAGTGCTAGGATACATGAGGCTTTTTTCTCTGACCTCGCAGCTACGGATGTTATGACATTTCCTGATCCTGAAGTGAGTGAGATCATTATTTGTCCAGCCGTAGCGGATTCTCAGAAAAACTTAGAAGGTCTTGGTCTTCATGATGAAATATTAACTTATATCATTCATGGGCTCTTGCATTTATGTGGTTGGGATGATCAAGATGATGAATCTTTTTTGTTCATGAAAAACCGCCAGTCAGAAATTCTTAGCGATGTTTTAAGTCGAATAATGCCATAGAGACTTAAAGATTTGTGCAAGATCTTGGTCTCAGGAAGCATGGAGTATCCTAGAGGTATCACCTTATTGATATATCTTCGTCGACTCTCTTATTCTAGCGGCTCAAGTTTTCAGGCGTCTTCTTGAAACTCTATGACAGAGCGCAGCTTAAAAATTATCTAAAAATCTTGAGAGTGAAGCATGAACCGAGCATGATCTCCCATCTATGATAGAAAGATACTCGCGTCCAGCCATGAGGGCTATCTGGACGGAACAAGCAAAGTTGGATCATTGGTTAGAAATTGAAGTGTTGGCCTGTGAAGGGATGGCGAAATATAAAAAAATTCCGTTGCGTGATGCTCAAATCATCCGCAAGAGAGCTGGATATGATATTCGTCAAGTGCACAAGAATGAAGCGCGCACGCAGCATGATGTCTTAGCATTTCTAGAGGATGTTGCGAAGCATGTGGGACCTGCTGGTCGGTGGATACACCAAGGGCTCACTTCATCGGATCTCTTAGACACTACCTTAGCTCTTCAGCTCACACAAGCGGCTGATATTTTATTAGAGGATTTGAAAATCCTTAAAAAAGTCATAGCTAAGAAAGCTAGAAAGACAAAACGTGTGCCCATGATTGGCCGCTCGCATGGCATTCATGCTGAGCCTATTACCTATGGCCTAAAAATGGCATTGATGTATGAGGAATTCACGAGATGTGAATCACGCTTAAAAGAAGCAAGAGAACATATTGCGGTAGGGCAGCTATCAGGTGCTGTAGGAACACACGCGCATCTAGATCCTCGTATTGAGACATTCGTTTGTAAAAAGCTCAAATTAAAGCCGGCGAACCTTTCTACTCAGATCATTCAAAGAGACCGGCATGCTCACTTTATGAGCACATTGGCTCTGATAGCGTGTAGCATAGATCGATGGGCAACGGAATTCAGGCATCTTCAGAGAACAGAGGTTCTTGAAGTAGAGGAGTTTTTTGCAAAGGGCCAAAAGGGAAGCAGTGCCATGCCTCATAAGAGAAATCCCATTATAGGGGAGCGTCTAAGTGGCTTAGCAAGAGTGCTTAGGGGTAATGCACTAGCAGCCATGGAGAATGTAGCGCTTTGGCATGAGCGAGATATTTCACATTCATCAGTAGAGCGTGTGATATGCCCGGATTCTACCGTTTTATTGGATTACATGCTGGCGAAGTTGTCTGGGCTTGTAGAAAAACAGTTGATCTACGCCAAGAATATGATCAAGAACCTAAATATTACGAAGGGCCTCTATTTTTCACAAAGTGTTCTATTGGCGCTTACTGAGAAGGGCATGGGGCGTCAGGCTGCTTATGAAGCTGTGCAAAAGAATGCGATGTCCTGTTGGCAGGAGCTTTCTGGAAAGACAACACTGTTGGATCATCTTCTTGAAGATAAAAACATTATGAAGTGTATTTCGGCAGAGGAATTGAAGAAGGTTTGCTCTCTAGAGAAACATTTTGCCTATGTTGATACTACTTTTAAAAAGTGTGGGCTTTGAAGAGTTTAATTTTTGGAAATTCTTTGCTGATATCGGTGTTTTTTAAACGCAGGTAGAGAGATGTTGAAAGTAGTTCCTTCGTCTAGGGCGCTCTGGCAGTGAATTGTCCCATCTAGAAGTTCGACACTTTTTTTGACGATGGCCAGGCCGAGCCCTGTGCCGACAGTATGACCAACGTTTTGAGCTCGATGAAAGGGCGTAAACAGGTGCTCAATGTCTTGCTCTGGAATTCCTATCCCGTTGTCGGTAACAGAAATGAGTAACTCATGATCTTCTCTTTTAACATCACATACGACTATACTCAGTTCTGGGGAGTATTTCACGGCATTGGAAAGTAAGTTGATTATGATCTGTCTAAAAACCTTTGGATCTAAATTCGCTTTGTCAGCAAGGTTTGCTATATTTAAGTGGATGCGGGCCTTGTTGGGATGCGATAATTCAATCTCGCGAACTGCGTGGTTTAGAAATTCTTCCAAGTGAACTTCTGTGTTTTCTATCTCGACCTTGCCAGCATTCATCTTACCCATAAGGAGAACATCCTCCATGAGGTCTTTAATATTGTTTGTGGATTTTCTAATGTCATTTATAAATTCGTGGCGCTCTTCTTGACTAAGAATTTCCAGGTCGTTGCCCAGCATGTCCGCTGCAAAGGTAATGACACTCAATGGGGTGCGGAGATCGTGTGATACCATTGATACAAAACGATCTTTTAGTTCGCTGAGTTGTTTCTCTTGGTCAAGTGCGGCTCTTAGTGCTTTTTCAGCTTTTTCATGGGTCGTGGCATCAACTACAAACCATGCAATTTTGGATTTTTGGTCGTTACCTTTAAACGGTGTGCCTGTGGCATCAATGGTAATAGTAGAGTTGTCTTTCTTTAACATCTCATATCGGCCAACACTGTTGTCAGTAGTTCCCTCGATGAGTCCTTCATGGATTAATTTGAATTTCACTTGGGTGGCTTGAGGTATAAATAATTCCCAGCTTTTTTGGATGAGTTCTTCTCGCTGATAACCGAACATGGTGCAGTAAGCATCATTCGCCCACTCAACTTGGCGTTCTTCGTTTGTGATGCTGACGCCTATCTGTGTGCTTTCTATAAGCCCCCTGAATCTTTTTTCGCTGTTTTTTAAAGCTGCGGATATAATACTTCGTTCCTTTATCTCACGCTCAAGGTCGGAATTAGTGATTTCTAATTCCAAAGTGCGTTCCCGTATGCGGGATTCTAGTGTGTCGTTGAGTTTTTTTAGTTCTGTGGAGAAATCTTCAGCTCTTTTTCTTTCGGATTCTAAGGATCTTCCACGCTCTTCAATCTGATTGAGCATGGTGTTGAATGCATGGATCAAGGTTCCTATTTCAGCAGTACTGTATTCTGGAGATCGAATCGAATAGTCCTTTTTCTCAGTAATATGCCGAGCAGTTTGAGTGAGTCTGGTAAGAGGTTTTGTAATAAAGATTTGAACCGCTGGAGAGATCATGATGCAAATGATTAGCGGGGCAATAAAGAAAGCTGCCGCAATATAGAGATAGTGAGATAGATTTTCTTTATTAGACGCGTAGTAGACTCTTAAATAGATTATGCCCTTTTGTTGTTGCTGGTAGAAGATGGGCTGAACGATTTCAACGTAGGTTGGCTCGATATGTAGGTTAGTAGTTAGACTGTCTTGAACAATTTGAGGATGTTCAACGAGCTCCTTGCCAAACCTGGCAAATGGTTCTAGAGCGCTGTCAAAGACACTAGCATTCAAAATACGGTTATCAGGAATTTGCGAAAGCTCATTTAGTATGCTGTTCGCTAACTTATTGCTTTTGCTATGCAAAGCAGGGGCCAATCTAGGTGCAAATAATAACGCATAATCTTGGTAGCGATCTATAGTATTTTTTTTTAGTTGTTGGTTTTCTCTATGAACTAAAACACACACGGGGACAATCAGGGATAAGAAAGTGGATATGAAAATTAGGCCGATCAGCTTCTTGCTAAGTGGTAGATTGTGAATAGCGTTCAGAATAGGAGGCTTCATAGCAAACTGGTCTCTCTTACGTATACCCTGAACTTTTATTCTCAGATTCATCACACCAAATCATAAACCAATATGTATTACAAAATTTTTTGGAAATCATTACTAGGCATTCGAAATGTCAACATTCTCATATTTGATCTCGCAACGCTTTTGTTAACCCATATTAAGAGTTATTTATGTTTCCAATAAATAAGACATTATATGAGTGCGATTCTATTATTTACCCAGCAAGACACGCCATCAAAAATGTCAATAACTTGATAATAACCTGCTTAATATATTGATGGCCAACAATTTATTAACTTTTTTAGCATATGAATAACTGAGGAAAGGGTGATTAAATTGTGATATTCAAAATATGAGTTAACAAAGCATTTTTCCATTTTGTAATTCTTGTGAAAAGCTTTTGCCAGCTCCTCTAGAATCCCTAAGATTGGGTTAATTATATGATAAAAGCAACGGTAACAGTAATGCCAAAGTCCACGGTACTAGATCCTCAAGGAGAAGCCGTTTGTAAGGCTATTCACGCTTTGGGTATGGGATGTGTGGAAACAGTGAGGATTGGAAAAAGCATTAAATTAGAGATAGAGGGGACAAATATTGAGAAGACCAAAAGTCGTCTTCATGAAATTGGTGATAGTCTTCTGTCAAATCCTGTGATTGAGGACTACCACATAGAATTAGAGCTTGTGAGTCAATCCCAGTAAAAAGATGGCTAAGTTTGTTATCATTCAGTTCCCCGGGTCTAACTGTGATCAAGATTGTTATCACGTTTTGAAGGATGTGATGGGTCAACAAGTGCGTTACGCCTGGCATAAGGATAGCCTGATCGAAGCGGATGAGAGCATCATTTTACCCGGTGGTTTCTCCTATGGGGATTACCTGAGGACAGGGTCTATAGCTCGCTTCTCTCCCATTATGAGTTCGGTTATTGCTGCGGCTAAGGCTGGACAGCCCGTTTTGGGAATCTGTAATGGTTTTCAAATTCTTTGTGAGGCGGGTTTATTACCAGGTGCATTGGTGCGCAACAGAGATTTGCATTTTGTTTGCGAAACTGCCTTAATGAGGGTCGAAGCGAACGACACACTTTTTACTCGTAAGTATCAAAAGGGACAGCATGTTAGGATCCCTATAGCACATGGAGAAGGTTGCTATGTTGCCTCAGAGCAAACGATTCGGCATCTTAATGAGTATGGTCAGGTCCTTTTTCGTTATGTAGGTGCCGAGGGCCAGGCCAGAGAGAAGTCTAATCCTAATGGCTCAATAGCTAATATAGCAGGGATTTGTAACAGCGAAGGCAATGTGTTAGGTATGATGCCTCACCCGGAACGTGCCTCTGAGTCCCTATTAGGGAGTGAAGATGGAAAAGCACTTTTCGAAAGTATGATTCGCAGCGCGGCGCGATAAATAAATATGATTTTTTAGAAGAAAATGGAATCCAAATCACTTTTGCCTAAAGCTTGTCCTGACGATCCTCCCATTACTAAGGAGCTTATTGAGAAACATGGAATTACTCCAGAGGAGTACGCGAGCATCAAAAAGATTCTAGGTCGGGTGCCGACGTTCACCGAGTTGGGTATTTTCTCAGTCATGTGGAGCGAGCACTGCTCCTACAAGAATTCAAAACCTGAGCTACGCAAATTCCCTGTGGATGGGCCAAAGGTTATGGTCCGAGCTGGTGAAGAAAATGCAGGAGTGATTGATATAGGCGATGGTATGGCAATAGCATTTAAGATCGAGTCACACAACCATCCCAGCGCTATAGAACCCTTTCAAGGAGCTGCTACTGGTGTAGGGGGTATTTTGCGGGATATTTTTACCATGGGTGCTAGACCTGTTGCCAACATGAATTCCCTGCGTTTCGGGCTTATAAAAGGAGATAGTGAACAAGCTAAAACAAATAGACGATTGTTATCAGGTGTAGTCGGAGGAATTGCTCACTATGGGAACTGTATAGGAGTGCCGACCATTGGTGGGGAAGTTTATTTCGATGAGAGCTATAATGGTAACCCACTGGTCAACGCATTTTGTTTAGGTACACTCAAGCATGATGAGATTCGGCGTGGTGCAGCTAGTGGAGCTGGTAATCCAGTCTTTTATGTTGGAGCTAAGACAGGCCGAGACGGGTTAGCAGGCGCGGCTTTTGCCTCACGTGACTTAACAGAGGAGTCCAAAGAAGACAGGCCAGCAGTTCAAGTGGGTGATCCATTTATGGAAAAGCTCTTACTAGAAGCTTGCCTAGAATTATTTGAGCATCCGGAAGCGGTGGTTGGGGTACAGGATATGGGGGCCGCAGGTCTGACTTGCTCGACATGTGAGACAGCAAGCCGTGGGGATTCTGGGATAGAGATTGATTTGGCCAAAGTTCCACAACGTGAAGCTGGCATGACTCCTTATGAAACAATGCTTTCAGAATCTCAAGAGCGCATGCTGATTATTATTAAAAAAGGTCATGAGGCAACAGTGCGTGACATCTTTGAAAAATGGGATCTAGATGCTGCTGAGATTGGGGTAGTGACAGATACCGGGTGTTGTGTGATTAAGAATCATGGGGTAGTTGTAGCAAATATTCCGGCAAAACCTTTAGCAGATGATGCGCCTATTTATTATCGTGATGCTAAAGAGCCTGATGATTTGCACGAACTGCAGCAGCTGGACTTTGAGAAAGAGGTTCAGGAACCTTTGGATTTACATCAGGCTACCCTAGAGCTTTTAGGTGCGAGTTCTATTGCTTCCAAAAGATGGATTTACAGGCAGTACGATCACATGGTCCAAACAAATACGGTGATCATACCGGGTTCGGATGCTGCAGTGATTCGAGTGCCTACTTCCAATGGCAAGGCTAAGTTCCTGGCAATGAGTGTGGATTGTAACGGGCGCTATTGTGCACTTGATCCATTCGAGGGAGCTAAAGCGGCTTTTGCGGAGTCAGCCAGAAATATAGCTATGAGTGGAGGCACGCCTCTAGCCATTACAGACAATTTGAATTTTGGTAATCCGCATAATCCTGAAGTCTTTTGGCAGTTGCGACAGTGTGTAGAAGGTCTGGCGGAGGGTTGCACAGTATTTGATGCTCCTGTGACCGGTGGGAATGTAAGTCTATACAACCAGTCTCCATTAGGAGCCATTGACCCAACGCCAGTAGTAGGTATTGTAGGTCAAATTGCTCAAGAAGAGCATATTACAACAAGCGAATTTAAAAGGGCAGGCGAACTTATTATATTGATTGGTGGTTGGGGAGAGGAGATGGGTGCGACATCCTATTTGCATGAAATTCATGGTCTTAAAAGAGGACTGCCTCCTCGGGTGGATTTATATAAAGAAAAGCAATTTCAAGGTGCAATTCTAGGTGCTATTCGACAAGGCATGGTTCGAAGTGCACATGATATAAGTGATGGAGGTTTAGTTGTCGCCCTGGCAGAAAGTGCATTGCCAGGCTTGATCGGTGTAGAGATTGAGCTTTCCAGCAAAGCGCGCGCGGATGTTACTTTATTCAATGAAACCCAGGGTCGAGCGATATTGTCTATTCAGCGCAAGCACAAGAATCATATCTTAAAACACTTTAAAAAGCATAATGTAGACGCTCGAGTTATTGGTAAAACAGTTGTAAATCAACATTTATGGCTGAAGTTTGGTGGTAAGAAAGAGACTTCTCACTTGCGCTGGACACTGCAAGAGCTAGCTGCATTTTATGAAAAAAGCACGCCTAAGGCTATGGATTCTTGACGCCAGAGTTATAGATTCTATCTTTCAATTTCTTCGTGATTCAACGCTCAGCAAATAGATTGAAAAGAAATCAAAATAAGTGCATCCGCAAAAAGGACAGGTTATATGAGTGATTCTATTCGTCATGAATGCGGAGTAGCGTTGGTGCGGCTGCTTAAGCCTCTGTCATATTATTATGAAAAGTATGACACGCCTCTCTGGGGTTTTTATAAAATGTTTCTTTTAATGGAGAAACAGCACAACCGTGGACAGGATGGTGCTGGGGTGGGAGCACTCAAATTGGATGTTGAACCAGGCCTGCCATTTATGTTCCGAGAGCGGAATATTAAATCGAATTCTCTAGATCGTATTTTTAACAAGCTACTTAAGGAATATTCTAAGCTTTTGCAAAAAGGACATGTGCATCCAGAATTTGCCGCTACTCTTAAAGAGCATTTTGACTTTGGAGCGGAGATTCTTTTAGGGCATCTGCGGTACGGGACGTCAGGGGGGTATTCTTTAGGATCTTGTCACCCCTATTTTCGTAAAAGTAACTGGGCAACTAAGAACCTTATGCTGGCAGGGAATTTTAATATTACCAATAATGAGGTGCTTAATGCAAATTTGATCCAACGCGGGCAACATCCTATTTTTGATACAGATACTCAAACACTCTTAGAAGGTATTGGGTTCCATCTTGATCAAGAGCATGATCATATCTATCGGCGTTTACATGATAAGGGCTACTTGGGAGAGAACATAGTAGATCAAATCGAAAAAGAGCTAGATATTGTAAATATCGTGCGAAATAGCTCGCGTTTTTGGGATGGTGGTTATGCTCTTGCTGGGATGATTGGCAATGGGGATTCTTTTGTTATTAGAGATCCATTAGGTATCCGTCCCTTTTATTATTTCAAGAATGATGAGGTGGTAGCTTTTGCCTCGGAACGAGCACCCCTCATGACAGTCTTTGATCAGCCTCTAGAAGAAGTAAGAGAGGTTAGGCCAGGGCATGTTATTGTGGTCAAAAAAGATGGTGCAATGATTGACAGGCCCTTTCAAGATGAAGTGCCGTCCAAGAAATGTTCGTTTGAAAGGATTTATTTCTCCCGTGGCAATGATCAAGATATTTACCAAGAGCGTAAAAAACTTGGTGCTTTATTAAGTGACCAGATTCTTGAGTTAATTGACCATAATCTAGAGGATACTGTTTTTAGCTTTATTCCAAATACGGCCGAAATTGCTTACTTTGGCTTGTTGGATGAGCTGCGTAGACGTCGACGAAGTCAGGTTAAGGAGGCTATTTCACAGGCTGCTATATAGAGAAAGATCAACGACGAATTTCTAGACGAAGTCATTATGCGCAACTGGCCAAGGGCAGAGAAAGTGGCGCACAAGGATATCAAATTAAGAACTTTTATTAGCCAGGAATCAGGCCGTAATCAGCTGGCCTCCCACGTATATGATATTACTTATGGTATTTTAGATCCTAAAGATAATTTAGTTTGTATTGATGACTCCATTGTTCGTGGAACTACCCTCAAAAGGTCGGTTATTAAAATATTATCTCGATTAAACCCTAGGAAGATTATTATAGCTTCTACTGCACCTCAAATACGTTATCCTGATTGCTATGGTATAGATATGTCGCAGCTCGGTAAATTTATTGCCTTTCAAGCTTTGATGGAATTGATGAAAGAGCATCAGCAGGAGCAAGTGGTCAAAGAATGCTATCAAGAAGCTTTGGCACAGGAAAATAAGGCTGACTATGAAATGGAGAATATAGTTAAAAAGTTATATGCGCGTTTTACGGAAGAGGATATCTCTAAGAAGATTTCACAACTTGTCAGCCCGGACCTTCCAGATTGGAAAGGTGAAGTGGAAGTGGTTTATCAAAGTATAGAAAATTTGCACGTGGCATTGCCAGGGCACCAAGGAGACTGGTATTTTACAGGTAACTACCCAACACCTGGTGGTTTTAAAGTGCTTAATAAAGCTTTTATTTATTACTATGAAAATTCCGATCTAAGAAGCTATTGAGAATTTGTGACTCTTTTGTTCTCTTTATTTCTCAGATCACCTAGGTTGAATTAAGCTATTATTTCACATCCCTCTGTTTGATGTAGACTGTAAAGTAGTCCATATAGTCATAGAACCCACGGCTCTTATAGGTTAGGATTTTTAATGATCCAGAATCCGTTCGAATGGTTCCACTGCCATAGTTGTTAAAGCTGCTTAGACTGAGACCCTTCCATTCGATTTCTTGAATCACAACAGTAGTTTTGCCACTAAGATTAATGGCGATATAAATAAATTCATTGGGCAAGGGAAGCTCCTCGATAGTTGATGCAAATTGAAAAAGGGTGTTAGATTCTGATGCGTGATCCTCTAAAACTTTTAAAATCTCACCATATTGATTTTCGATAAGTTCTCTTTGTCCTTTTTCAGCCGCTTCCATATTTTCAATGGCCTCGGAAACACTTTCCTTAACACCTTCAAGGATAGAGTCTTTTTGTGTCCATAAAGCGAAGAGTAAAATGAAGATAATAGCAAGGCCGATGGCGAGTGTGAGCAAGCATCCTTTAAGCATAGGCCTATGATGCTTTTAAATGATGTCGCAGGAAAGATTTTCTTTGTGACTCTAGATCTGTATTTATTTTGATTGTTGCATACATGAAGAGGCATCAAGTGGCTGGGGTGAAAAACTAGATTACTTCAAGTGTGATATGTGCAAAGCTATCTCGTATGAAAGCAATTGGTTACAAAAGGACGGGTCCGATTACGACTCCTGGTTTGTTTATTGAGTTTAAGGCAGACGAACCAAGCATGGGGCCTTATGATTTGCTTGTGCAGGTTCTCGGTGTTTCAGTGAACCCAGTGGATACCAAAGTGCGTGTTAGACCAGAATTAGGTCCCAAAGAAGGACAAACTAAAATTATTGGCTATGATGCTGCAGGGATAGTCAAAAAGATTGGGGATGGGGTCTCTTTATTTAAGCCGGGTGATGAAGTTTTTTATTCCGGTGATTTAACTCGACCTGGAACAAATGCGGAATTCCACGCTGTAGACGAGAGAATAGTCGGCAAAAAGCCTCAATCCTTAGAGTTTGCGGAAGCTTCAGGGCTACCTCTAACCTCTATTACCGCTTGGGAAATACTCTTTGACTCGTATGGAATCAAGGAAGGGCATGGTGAAGGGGATACTTTGCTTATAGTGGGTGCCGCAGGAGGTGTGGGATCCATACTCATTCAATTAGCCAAGAAGCTAACAGGTCTAAAAGTGGTGGCTAGTGCATCGCGCCCTGAGACAATAGAATGGGTAATTAAAATGGGTGCCGATCATGTGATCAATCATCACAAATCTTTAGTTAGTCAAATGAAAGCGCTTCGTTTAGAGCCGCGTTACGTTGCTTCCATTAATGGGACGGCGGGTCATTTTCCTGCGATTGTAGAGTTAATACAACCTAGAGGTCATATTGCTTTGATTGATGACCCGAAAAATTTGGAAATAAATATCATAAAGCCTAAGGCGTTAAGTTTTAGTTGGGAGTTTATGTTCACTCGTTCTATGTTTCAAACCGTTGATATGATAAAACAGCATGAGCTATTGAACCGGGTTTCCGAGCTTATTGATGATGGCGTTCTGATTTCGACCATGAAGGAAAATCTCGGAACGTTAAATGCTGAAACGCTTAGAGAAGCTCATATCCAACAAGAAAGTGGTAAAGTGGTAGGTAAAAATGTTTTGGAGGGTATTTGAGCGGGTTAAATATTCTTTTGAATGGAGATAATAGGAGACTGCGACGTTTACGGATTATTTTTAATTAGCTTTGCATATGTAGCACTAGGGTTGTCTCCTAAAGCGTCTTGAGCATGCCGTCTAAGTTTAGGGTCTTGCAAGTCAACGTGGTATAGACCAAAGCGAGGAGCATAGCTGCCCCATTCATAATTATCAGTTAAAGACCAGTGGAGATATCCCATGAGCGGTTTTCCTTCGCTACGTAAGTCGTGGATGAGATTAATGTGCTTAATGAGAAATTCACTTCTTGTCAGGTTGTCATGACGGAATGGTTTTCTTTTGCTTGGGAGTTTGAGAAGTGCCATGCCATTCTCTGCAATGAGGATAGGAGTATGAGGATAATCTTTAGCATAGATATCGACAAAGAAACGTAGTCCATCAGGAAGGACCTGCCAGTCCCAGCATTTGGATGTGATAGTGTTAAAGAGCTGATCTAATAGATTTTTGGGCTTGCGCTGTAGATCCTCTAGCCTGGGTAGGCGGAAGGTATAGGCGGCAAATGGCGCGTAGTAATCAAAGGAGATGAAGTCGAAAGGTCTTTCATCTGGTTTTTGGTAAAGAAGGTCCATAAGGTCCGCCAGATAATCGTCTTTAACAAAATGATGGCCCACATAGTGGTGATACATTTTCATGAATTGGCCAAGGAAGTAGGGAATATTTTTGTGAAAAAATAATTTCATATCCATGAAACGTTTGCCGTGCTCGCGATAACGTTCATGGAGCCAGTTGTAACAATCTTGCCGTTTCACTCCTAGAGAAGGTGCTGCCAGAATATCTACCATGGCCTTATCCATCCAATAGAGCTCATTACAAAAATTATTAAATGAGATGAAAGGAGTAGCGTTCCATTCAGGGTGCTCTCTATACAGTTGGTGGAGACCTCTATAAGCGAGAATATGTGCTTTTGTTAAGTTCTTGAAGGCCTGCGCGGCAATGGGGATACTTCGTGCAGTAGCCGATGGAAAATCTCCAGAGATATAGGTCATACTGGCTAGAATGTTGGGTTCATTGATCGTCAGAAAATATTGGATAGCCGGATAACCGTTTTGACTTAGTTGGTCATTTAGCCAAGTGATTGTTTTGAAGTAAGTGTTTGTGAAAATGTTTATTGTTTTGTCATTTAGCCAAATATCGGGGCCTAACCAGTGTGGATGAGTAAAATGTAATAGGCAGATAAAAGGCTCTATGTTACGGTCATGACAGGCTTGAATAATTTTCAAATAGTGTCGAAGTGCTGGGCCATCTATCTCTGGTTCTGATCTATCCTTGGGATTGAAAGTTGGCTGTATGCGAGCCCATTCAATAGAGAAGCGGAAAGAGTTAAGTCCAATTTCTTTACAGCGATCTAAGTCTTCTTCGTAAAGATTCCAGAAATCCACTGCTTTGTCGCTAATTTCGACACGCTTCTTTCTCTCCCATGAGAGCCAATTATTTAATGGCTTACTAGGAGCATTATACCCGCCCTCGTGCTGATAACCCGAAATGGAAACGCCCCAAAAAAATGGAGGATCTTTTTCCTGTATCACTTCTAACAGGACACTAGCTAGACATAGGCGGTATGTGCAATACCTAAAGAGCAATTAATTCTCGGGCAGCTTTTCTCCAACAATTAAATGTCTATGAACGATATGTAGTGATAGAAGGTGATTGAGAAGAGCATCTTTTCTCACTAAAGAGGTCGGATCTTTATCACTTTGATAGTCTTTGAGAAATTGGTGGACCCTACTTGAATCAAGCATTCCACAGTCATTGATAGACTCTGAGCTTAAGTAGTGATCGATTAACAGTTGGACTCTATTCTTTTTCTTATAATCAGTATGAGCTGGTGGAGCCATAAAGGCGAATTTCTCCCTCTTGTAAAGCACTTCAGGTAAAACCCCTTTCATGGCCTCCCGCAAGACCCATTTTTCTATATTCCCCTTGACTCGCATAGATGGAGGTACTCTCACTGCTAATTCAGCAACATGATGATCTAGAAATGCAGGACGAGATTCCATGCTGTTGGCCATATCTACTCTATCCCCGCCCCAGTTTAGAATTTGTCCTTCCAACATTGTTTTTGACCAAGTGTATTGAGCTATATCAAGAGGGTGTCGCCCTGAAATTTTCTTAGGGTCAATCTGAGAGGTGATAGCATAGATAGGGTCATATTGAGTATCATTGAGCTCAGCAAGGCAAGGGTCACTTAGTAAGGGGCGAGCTATCTTTAGGGTAGCTAACCATGATTGAATCCAAGAGGGCGTAAAGCCACAAAGCTCCTCAAAGGCAGGATGAGATTCGGGGTTTTCAGAAAGAATGGCACCTTGGAATAGTTTATTGGAACGAGCAAGGGCCTCCTGAAGTTCTGCTCGAGTCGAGGCATCTTCATGTGAAATTCCGTGAAGGAACATGTCGCGTTTGAAGGCAGGGTAACCTCCGAACAGTTCGTCAGATCCCTCTCCCGTGATGACTGTCTTATACTCAGCTTCGCGAACATGTTTGCTCATGCACCACTTCGCTACGCCTAGAGTGTTATAGAAAGTGCGTTCTGCATGGTAAGCGGTTCGTATAAAGTTAGTGCCATAAAGCTCTTCACCGGTGAGATGGATAATATCTTGATCTGCCCCTACAGATGCTGCCATTTCTTTTGCTATTTGTGATTCATCATAGTCGGTATTGTCAAAGGCTATGGTGAAGGCCTTTACGGGTGATTGCATGGCTCCAGAAGCCATGCCCAAGATACAGCATGAATCAATTCCTCCAGAAAGGTAGCAGCCGACTGGAACATCAGCTTCTAATCGATAAGTGACGGCATCCACTAATTTCTCACGAACTTGATCGATGAAGTGTTCGGAGGATAGCGAGCCATCTCTCTCATTTTGTTTTGGAAAGTTAAGATCCCAGTAAGACTTTTCTTGAATGTCTAGCTTGGTGCCATTGGGTTTTACAATAAGCATGTGTCCAGGCTTAATGGCATGAATGCCTTCGAAAGCAGTGGTTCCAGGAACCATGGTATGCATCAACTGATTTAAGGTTGCTCGGCGGCTGAGTTTTTTAGGGACATCTGGGTGTGCCAGTAAAACTTTGACTTCAGAACCGAAGTAGAGGTTTTTGCCGCTGTTATAATAAAACAGTGGACGTATGCCAAAGCGGTCTCTGGCCAAAGCTAAAGTTTGTTTCTCGTGATCAAAAAGAGAGAAGGCAAATTCACCTCGGAGATATTGCATGAAATCTAGACCATGTTTTTTGTATAGAGGCATGATGATTTCACTGTCGGATTTGGTGCTAAATTCATAGCCTTCGGTCATCAACTTAGAGCGGATGTGTTTATAGTTGTAAATTTCTCCATTGACGACTAGGGATAATGTTTTGTTTGGATTGTGAAGGGGCTGCGCGCCGGTGTTGAGGTCTATAATCGTCAAGCGTGCATGCCCTAAAGCTAGGCCTAAATCTCGATTGAAATAGGTTCCCTTGCCGTCTGGTCCACGGTGCTCTTGTGAGCGAAGCATGCCATTAAGTTGTTGATCGGCTTGATCACCAAGTTTGTTGCCAAAGGGCTTCCAGAATCCTGCTATTCCACACATGTCTATATCCTAGCTAAAGCTACTTGGGTTCCGTAATAAGTGGTTCGGGGAGATGACCAAGGCGCCCGAATACACTAGTCAGTAGGGCCTGTCGCATGAAAACAGCTCCATGAGCTTGCGTCCAATAAAGATTGTGTGAGGTATGATCAAGTGAGGTGTCTAGCTCATCAAGTCTTGCTAAGGGGTGTAAAATAACGGCGTTTTTTTTCAAGTTACTTTCAGAACTTAGTTTGAAACGGGCATCCATGTTCTTATAGCTGTCACCCAAAAAGGCGATAGAATTCATGTAAATGACATCAAGTTTGGGCAGTCGATCTTGAATGTCGCTAATGACCTCATATTGAATACCTGCTTTGTTTAAACATATGAGTGTTTCCTCTCCGAAAGGGTCGGCCATTTCCGAGATTACCGTGATTTTAGATATGTGCTCCCGGAATAGTAAAGACATCAGAAGGAAACTTTTAACAGCCCGCATACTTCCTGGAGTGCCAAGGATACCTAAGTGGATTTTGGATTTGATTTGATCGGTGGCAAGTGCAGGCCTCCACTTCAATAGTGCATACCAGTCAGCAAGTGCTTGAGTAGGATGTTCTCCAGTCCCATTACCTGCGTTGATAAATGGGATGCGGAGGTTTTGCATGAGACGTTCAGGTGCATTTGTCTCAGTATGACGCATGATGACAAGATCTCCATAAGCATTAAACATCTCTCCAATATCCTCCAGGGACTCCCCTTTCTTGGTTCCTGTGAGCTGACCGTCTGGGATGGAGATAATTTTCCCATCTAGCCTTAAAACAGAGCTTTCAAATGAAGTTCGTGTGCGGGTGCTGGCTTCAAAAAATGCCGTAATGACAATCTTGCCATCCAAGGGCTTGTAGGGTGATATTTCCACTGACTCAAGCATGGATGCCAGTCGGCATAGTTCGATCACCTCTAGGCGGGTGAAATCACCTATATTGACAATGGAACGACCGGCTAGGTTCTTAAGAATTTCAAAATCAACCGTTCGCTTTCTGTGTAACTTTTTAGGCTCCGGATAAAGTGACTCTGAATCGTTGGGCGGATTGATTACATCCCGAAGTTGGTTTGGCTTTAGGTCTTCTTTTGTCATTACCAGAGATTCCTATTTTTTACGTCTTTAAGGAAAAGAGCAAGCAATGCTATGACTGCAAGTGCTGTTGCGCCTAAGGCACCTTGAATAATGAAGGTTAGTATTGTTTTAGAAAACATAAGTCGCGTACTTTTATTAGGCGGTTTTAGATTTTTCTTGAAGGGTTGCCCAGTCGAAGTGAATTGGGTTTATGCAGCGTGCTAAAAAAACGATGACCATTGAGATCATGGTGGAAATGAGTGTAGCGGTGTACCAGCCTGATAGTTCATAGGCAATGCTTCCTGCAACACTTCCTCCAATCATAGCAAGAATAGCACCTAGAGAGCTGGCTTTTTGCCAATAAAGTCCTGCTATGACGGGCCAGATGGCACTGCCTACCAATGGGCCAGACCGGAAAAGCACTTCTAGTAGATTAGCTTTGTTGAAACTCAAGGCCCAAGTGAGGACGCCGAGGCTAATAATGATAACTGAACTAAGTTTACGGAGTTGGTTTTCTGATATGTCTGGCTTAATCATTTTGCGAACAACGTCTTCAGCAAAAAGATCTGAAGTGGCTGCTAAAAGGCTGTCTATGCTGGAAGCCAGTGAGCAAAACACGACGATAAAAACGACAATAGCTCCAGCTTTGCCCAAGACTTGGCTGGCTATAAGTGGACCAGTCATATTCGGATCAGGGATATTGATGGAGAGTGCCCCGGCGCACAATCCAATGAATCCTGCTGCGATTGGTATGGGAAACCAGAAGAGTCCCGAGAGGAAAAAAGCCTTAGGTGCGATTTCTTGGCGCATGGCAAAAACCCTGCTCCACCACACATTATTGTGAAAAATTTCTCCGAACCCGAAAAACATATTATTGAAAATAGACAACAGAGCCACCGGCATAAAAACTTGCAAAAGCATGGGCTGTTCCGTGCTAAGCTGAGCATGAACGTCATCTATGTCTACTTTTATCAGAACTAGAGTTCCGACAACGACCACGCCTATCAAAATAATGATGCTTTGGACGAAGTCAGTCCCTATGACTGCATAGAGTCCTCCAAATAGTGTATAGACGACACATACCAATAAAATGGAACTCATCCCAATGACATAGTCTAATCCGGAGAGAGCATTAAGAACAACTCCCCCTGCTATAGCCATGCTGACGAGCCATGCTAACGAGTAGGTAGCAGAGATTATTAGAAATATAATCCAAGCAACTTTCCCGTAACGGAGGCGGATGAAGTCACCGCTTGTGTATCCATTAGGAATAAGTTGTCGAATACGAAACGCCATAGGTGCAAATAGGAAAAGCCCGAAGCTTGCTGTGGCATAAGCAATGAGTCCCCAGATGCCCATTTGAACTGCAAATTGGGGTGCTAGCATGACAGTATTTGAGGTAACCCATGTAGCCATAGCTGTAGCGGCTCCTAGAGCTAATCCCACGTTGCGACCGGCTAGCATGAAACCATCTAAGTTTTTAGCTTTGCGTCCCCAGAAAATACCCATAGCAATCCAGGCTAATCCAAAAGTGATGAGAAGAATAAGTGCTATGTCTGGTGAAAGCATGGAATAAAGAAAAACGATTTAGTTCGCAGAGGCTGACGAAGTCTGCCGGGCTTTCAGGTGTCCTTGAATAATAGCAAGTATAGTTGCAACTAGCCCAATAGTTCCTATTGTGAGAAGTAAAGTTACCTTCGATCTGATGGGATAGTTAACTTGGACGGTCAAAGGCTTGGACCACTGATTTCTTGCGATTTGCTGCTTGATACGGAAGTAGGTGGAACCCTCTTTCAGTCCAGAAATAAAGGTGCGGTTAGCTGCGCCCTCATAAATGACAATAGCATTTGAGAAATCTGGGTTAGAAGATTGTTCTATGATGAATTCAGAGGTAGATGAAGCCTCAGGCCATTCTAGAACAAGGTGACCTTGATCAGTCTGAATAGGAGATTGGTTTTTAAATTCAATAGCATGAGTTTCATATGTGGCAGTGAAATAGCATAGGATAATAAGCACAAAAATACTTTTACCAAACTTGTGGGGGGAATGCCTCATGACTTTCTAGTCGTGTGAATTTAAATCATGACAGAGCTTTATGCAAAGGTTTTCTCTGTTTGGTTGGTTTATAGCTGCTGAAAAAATCATGGTACTTGAATTGGGTTAATCATTTGTTGTTATCTTGCGAATATGTTATTAGATCTACATAGATTATTTTAGAGTTCATGCATTTGTTGCCATCGATAAATTTGCCAAGATTAAAAGCTGAGTTGAAAGAGCTCAGTGAGATTGGCCGTCATAAGGAGGACCATGGTATTTACCGAATGGCTTTTACGGATGCAGATATGCAAGCTCGTCAATGGTTTATGAAAAAAATGCGGGATCTGGGCATGGCTATTCGTATGGATGGCGCAGGAAATGTTATCGGGCATTGGCCTAGCTATAATGACCGCCCGTGCGTGATGACAGGTTCACATTTGGATTCGGTCCCTTGCGGAGGACATCTTGATGGTAGCTTAGGTGCTTTGATCTCACTTGAGGCGGTTAGGCGTATCATAGAAGAAGGCTTTCGTCCGGAGTATCCGTTTGAGGTCATTGCAACAAGTGATGAAGAAGGGCGCTTTGGCGGGATGTTTGGAGCACAAGCATTGTGTGGAGATTTAACTCCGGAGAGCATTTTGGCGGCAGAGGACTTAAATGGAGTCAAATTGACTGAAGAAATGAAGCGGCATGGAATGGACCCACTAGGTGCTTTAGAGGCTCGCCGTGAACCTGGCAGTATTCATAGTTTTCTGGAAGTGCATATTGAACAGGGACCTGTTTTGAATAATCTTAATAAGGAAGTGGGTATTGTCGAAGAAATTACCGGACTCTTTAGGTGGAAGGCTCAGCTTATTGGAAATGCAAATCATGCTGGAACAACTCCTATGGATATGAGGCAAGATGCTTTCATGGGCCTTGCTGACTTTGCTCATGAGATAGAGCGCGTTTTGGAGGAAGATGGATCAGAGAAAAGCCGAGCAACTGTGGGCAATGTTTCTTTATCACCTGGTGCGGCGAATACCGTTTCGGGCAGTGCCGAATTTTCCTTAGATGTGCGTGATACAGACCCAGAAGTTTTGGGACGTCTAGAAGACTCCTTCCGCAAGGTGCTGTCAAATATCGCTCGAAAAAAAGGGCTTATGTTTGAATTTGAAAGAGTAAGTAAAATTGATCCAGTTAAGTGCGATCCAAGGATTGTTAATATCATTGATGAATCCGCTAGTAAGCTGGGGTTGAAAGCGATGCGTATGCCGAGCGGAGCTGCACATGATTCTCAAATTATTGCGAGCATTGCTAATGTAGGGATGATTTTTGTGCCTAGCAAAGACGGACGGAGTCACTCGCCTGCAGAGTGGACTTCGTGGCAGGATATAGAAGCAGGCGCTAATTTAGCCTTACGTAGTTTGATGCAAATGGCTGAAATTAAAATAAACAAGGTAGATAGGAATTAAAAAATGACAGGGAAGAAAAATGCCATTGCCAAGCAAAGTGCCAAACCTAAGAAAGACCCTCATTCTATTTCTGAAAGGGTTGCTGATAAATTAGATCCTCTGAAGGAGTTTTATCGCGATTCTTTTGTTCAGCATCCCGCTCATATAGAGGCGATCGTTAAACATGACACAGCTCTACTTGTGATAGATATGCAATATTTAGATGCTGCTGAGGGTTTTGGAGTGTTTAAAAACGCAGATACTGCGGGGGTGCCACATGAAGCTCAGCGTTATTATTTTCGCACTTTACGAGAAACCGTAGTCCCTAATATCCAAAAGATTCAGACTGCTTTTCGTAAGCATAATATGGAAATTATTCATACTCGCATTCAATCCTTAACCCGAGATGGGAGAGATCGCAGCGCTGGGCATAAGCGGCTAAATTTACATGCGCCACCGGGGTCTAAGGAGGCGGAATTTTTGGAGAAGTTGGCACCTCATGGTGATGAAATTATATTTAATAAGACTGCCAGTGGGGTCTTTCCCTCTACTAATATACATTACGTGCTCAATAATTTAGGTATAAAAGCGCTTTTCGTAACGGGTGTTTACACAAATGAATGTGTGGAGACAACAGTTCGAGCTGCATGCGATTTAGGGTATATGGTAACGGTTATAGAGGATGGTTGTACAACTGTTACACCAGAATTACATAAGGCTTCTTTAGCGACTCTACGGGATCGCTATGCCCGCATCATGACGACTGAACAAGCTTTAAGAGAGCTAGAGAGTCATGCAATCAAACGGCCCTCCCTGTTGGATGAGGAAATAATTTCATCGGTGAGTTAATTGGCTTTAGAGGGGATTCCCTATTGAGTCAAAGCAGAGTTTTAAGCGGGTAGAGCTAGTTTTTTTATTTCGCAAGAAATACTCGGTGCGTAAGCGCGGAGATGTAGCGTAGCGGCCGTCTTGGTAGTAAAATGGGATAGTGAAGTATCGGCGAGGTAATCATAGTGTATGGTGTTGTCAGTATCATGTGGTCCTTCCGACCAAGTATCGAAGAAAGGTGATAAACGGGGGGCTCTGTAAGTATTTGGA
>JBCCXA010000030.1 GCA_039192515.1 Verrucomicrobiota bacterium
GGCACAGTTTATATGGAATCACTGGTGATCACGGGATATTTGTTAACAGAGCAAACGCGGCTTCGGTTCCGCTGTGATGCTAGTGGTAATAATGATGATCTGTTTATTGATAACATAGGCATATGGGCCGAATAGGCCTTAAGATTCCGGCTTTGATCCCCAGACACCGGCCCCGATCTAAGCAGTATGGTGCTCCGCACAAATCGTTTTTCGCTTTGATCCCCAGACACCCACCCCGATCTAAGCAGTATGGTGCTCCGCACAAATCGTTTCGGCTTTCCCGGTCAAGCCGTGGGATGACGGAGAGAGGAACTGTAGGATGACGGAGGAGGGAATCGCCGGATAGTAAATAAGAGGAAGGATATAACCTAAGGGGAGAAGTTATCAAAGGTTTTGAGTTAACCCCTGGATACTCATAACCCATGTCCTCGGCAATGGCCTGCTAGCGATTATTAAACCCCAATGATGCCCTAGAGACTTGAAGATCTTAGGCACCTCGTGCAACTTCCATACATCATCCGAGATGAAGCGAGTGAATGAATCATGAAATGATATTAATCTGAAAGAGTCAGTTTTAAAGAGATGACGCTGTAAGGAGTAAAGGATAAGTGATGGTCCTCAAGTTTGTTATATAGACTGTTTTCGTCTAAGGATACCTGTTGCATTTTCCAGCCGCGTGCTAGAGCAAAGGAACAAATGCCTCTCTTGCCTCGTGTTTCATGAAGGCGGAGGATGAACCCTTTACCATGATCTAGAGGCTTTATCCATGAAGGGATCAATGAATTACCACCTTCTATGTTGTTGACGATACTTGCCATTGCATCAGAGAGGATAGGTTTTGTAAAAAGATGATCAGCTAAAGCTGCCGGTTGTTCAGAGCGGATAACATTTTGACCTCCCCAAGCTAGAGCAAGTTCAAATGTATGAATTCCAATATCAGAATGATGATGCTGGTAAGAGCGTTTTCTTAATGTTAGGTGTTTATCAGTTGAAGTGATTTTAGCGCTACGCAGCAGACTCGTGTGTAGAGTCCCATCTTGGCAACCAAAACCGTAACGGTCTTTTGCAATGACTGCAAGTCCCTCAGACTCACAATCGTCGGTCACAATAGCCCAGCGGCTAGCGGGCACTTCAAATTGAGCATCGCTCGCAATATCTGTCTGAAGCTGGGCTCTTAAGGTACTACCAAATGGGGCTCCATAGCGAGCGTTCTTACCAGTGTAGTTAGTGGGAAATAGTGTTTTAAGAAGAAGATTCTCATCACGCCAATCCACGACATAGATAATTCTTAGAACAGATTCTAGAGCCGTGATCTTATAGGTGATTTTTACAGAACTTTGCTCGGTCAATGGTTGATCAAAGCTTAATGAGATAGAGTCATTTTCTTGTTGGCAACCTATTAATTTACCCTCTGAGGCGAGAGGCATTTCATTGGCAATAGTATTGCGGTCAATATCCCATGCCTTGAAGGCTGATGGATGATCAGGATAAATGCATAATTGGTTCAAGGAGTTTTTTATAGAAATGGCCTGATCATCAAAATGTAAGGCTACAATCTCACCACAATGATTAAAAGAAGCGCGAACTCTGTCATTTTTAATAGACAATTCATTGATTCGGGTAGGTTTTTCCTTTTTTTCTAGCTCCATGAAGTCAGATATTTTTTGTGAGGCTAATGGAGGTAGGATGCTTTTATATGAGATATCTTCGATAACTCGGCAAACAGTTAATTCATAAGCAAAAGGATTGAGCAAAGAATCTCGCTCCTTAAAAATAGCATGTGACTCTTTTTCCACTTTATTTGATATCTCGTTTAGTTCGGGAATGGCTTCCTCATAGACCTCATGAATACTCGAACCGGGTAGATAGTCATGAAATTGGGCAAAAACTAAGCGCTCCCAATAAGTAGCATTTACCGGGCCCATGTTTTTTAGTGCATGAATTAACTCAAGTATTTGTAAGCAACGTTCTAGATGTCTGTAGGCTTGTTTCAACGCAGCATGTGTTGTGAAAATGCCTCGATGATATTCCAGATAGATCTCGCCATGCCATAGAGGTAATCGATCAGTGATCTTATCCATTCTTTTAAAAAAATCTGCAATACTCCCCCAATGCGCGGATGGAACCCCATGAATATGCTTCAGTCGACGGGCGCGCTCACACATTTTTTCATTGGGTCCACCGCCACCGTCACCATAGCCTACAGGTAGTAGCACTTCAGGATGAATATCAGATTGTTTATGGTAAGAAGTGGCTTCGGCAACTTCATGCACACCCACGGTTGTATTATAACAATTGATAAGAAGACTGTGTAAGACATGAGCTATGATCTCTGTGCCATCATTTCCTCTCCAAATGAAGCTGCTATAGGGAAACTGTGTGGCGTTGCTCCAACCTTGTTTCGTCGTGTAAAAATACTTAGCACCACACTCCTTGGCAATCGCTGGAAAACATCCGCTGAAACCAAATGTATCTGGTAACCAAACAACCTCTGAATGTTTTCCTGTCAGTTTAGCAAACTTCTTTTGTCCGATGAACAAGCATCTGGTCAGAGCTTCCCCGCAAGGCATGTGAGTGTCACTTTCCACTTCCATAGCGCCTAAAGCCTCCCAGCGCTTATCATGGATATATTCTTGAATTTGTTGGTGTAACTCAGTAGAGCGCTTGGCAACCGCATCATAACTAGCCGTTTGGGAATATCCGAAAGTAAACTCTGGGTAACGCCTCATGAGTTCACAGGCATTAGATAAGCTATGGATCGCTTTGAATTCGCCTACGCGCTCCGGCCACAGCCAAACAAGATCTAGATGCGCATGACCAGTGAGAACAACCTGACAGAGAGAATTGTTATGACGAATCTTGTCATATAGTTCAGCTATGAGAGTGTTCGCAGTATTTAGATCACTTAGGTCGAAATAATTTACAACCCGGTCAAGTGTAGAAAAAATGAGGCGAGCTTGAGGGTTTAATCTATCTAGTGGCCTACGATAGCGTGGGGATTTGATTAATTCCTCTTTATCATATCCATCTAAAGTAGCTAAGTAGAGCGCAAGCTCTAAGAGAAGCTCAAAATCGATAGACAGTTGCCATATAGCCTCATGACGTTTTGCTAGATAAGCGCCTTGCAAATGACTGCCTGATTCGGATATATCGGAGGCTCCAGGGACCCAAATCCCAGTTTGTATGCATGAAGATTCGATCACTAATTGATTAAACTGCTGCGGTAGGGGGACAGATAAATGACCGGGATCAAAACCTGCATAGGGTGCTCCATCTATATAAAGAGTTGCCTCAGCTTCATCTTTCCAGAAAAGATGCGAATACTCCTTTAGGTATGCACTTTTGGGCTTGAGTGTGAACCAGCGTTGTTCATACATGCGTCCCCAGTCATGAGGATAAGATTCGATTTTCTTGGCTTTTGAGAAATCGACATCTCGATAAGGCACATGCTTTGAAGTGCTAGGCAAAGCGTCTAGGGGTATCCGTTCAGGCAAGAAACACCAAATAGCCTTTTCTATGCGCGCAGAAGCTTCTTTTAATCTTGGGAGATAAATTTGTAAGTGATGTGTTTTTGGAAAATGCATAGGTTAGATAAAAATCCTCTAGTCATTCTCTTACTATCAGTTGGCTTCAGATTTGTAACTCCTTTTTTGAAAAGAGTGAAAAAGAGCATGTGATAGGCTTCTTACATAAAGTCGTCCATCAAAAAGCCTTGGGAAATACTCTGGGAGGATTTAGAACGCGCGATCAACTTGTAGGCAGGTAAAAATTTACTGCTTCCGCAGGATGTTCGATAGTTAGCTGTCGATTGTGCTTGCTCAAAAGTATGGTTATATTTAGTGATGTTAATGGTAGAAAGACGTCGATTATTATTTTCCTTGAGGAAAGGTATTTGGTCATTATGAAAAAAATCAGTTTATTATATCTATTAGCAATAGCGCCCTTCCTAGCATGCGCAGAAATAAAAACAAAGGAGATATCCTATACGGGTGGTGGTGTTGAGATGAAAGGTTTTCTAGCCTGGGATAACTCATCAGTTGTGGAGCGTCCTGGAATTCTAGTAGTACATGAGTGGTGGGGGCAGAATGAATATGCACGTAAGCGCGCCAAGATGCTGGCTGACCTGGGTTATATCGCTTTGGCAGTCGATATGTATGGTGATGGTAAGACAACGGAGCACCCTAAAGACGCGGGTGCTTTTGCTAGTCAGGCATTAGCCAATATGGATTTAGCAGAAGCTAGATTTAAAGCAGCAATGAAACTTCTTAGTGATCAGCCCCTATGTCATGCAAACAAGATAGGTGCCATCGGCTACTGCTTCGGTGGGAGTGTGGTACTCCATGCAGCGCGAGTAGGTATGGATCTCAAAGGAGTGGTAAGCTTTCATGGCAGTCTCAGTCCTAAGACGTTGGCAACGAAAGATGTAGTGAAAGCAAAAATCTTAGTGTGTAATGGAGCCGATGATGAAATGATATCAAAAGAGTCGATTGCTGCACTGAAGCAAGAGATGGAGGTTGCAGGAGCGGATTTACAATTTGAGAATTATAAGGGCGCCGTTCACTCCTTTACCAATCCCGGAGCGACTGAAATAGGCAAGAAGTTTGGTTTACCCCTAGCTTACAATAAAAAGGCGGATGAGAAATCCTGGGCTGAGATGCAGAAGTTCTTTGATAACATTTTTAAATAAAAATTGATTAATGATCTTGCCGTTTATACAGTAAGTTTTCGAGTAAGCAGGCGAAAAGCAAAGAAGCCAAAAATTAGGGTAAACCCAATCAGCGCTGCAAAGTGCATCAGAGACTCTAGAAAACGAAACTCATTCCATACCGTAGATTGAAGCAAACGCACACCATGGTAAAACGGTGAGATCTGGACAATCGTGCTAAGTATGGGACGGCCATCTAGGGGAAAGAAGACAGCGGAAAGAAAATAGATGGGAGCAATGAGGAATGAATAGACGGTTTGGAATTGATTGATGTTGCGAACAAACGCAGCCGCAAGCAAGCCGATGGCCGCACAGGGTAGAGAGAGAAAGCCTCCAATAAGCGGACACACCAGAATGGCCCACGGGTTGGGCACCAAGCCCATAACCAATAGAACGAGGGTCACTCCCAGTGCCATAATAGAAGCACGAACAAAGACCCACAAAAACTCACCCAGAATGACTTCATTTACTCCAATAGGAGTCGTTAGCATGGCTTTGAATACGGATTCATAGGTCATACGAACATAAAAGCCATAGCTGCATTCAAAAAAGGAGGTAAAAAGAGCGGTCGTAGCAATCATACCGGGCGCCAAATATTGGGCATAGCTATAGCCTCCGATTTCTTGAATGAAAGGAGAGAGTCCCATGCCTAAGGAAATCATGATAAGAGCAGGGTCGGCAAGAGTAGGGGAGATATTGGCCAAGAAATCCTTTCTATAGACTATCCAATTACGAACAACTACGTGCCAAGCTAAACCAAAGGTGATGATCAGATTATTCATTATCCTCTAGTTCCCTTCCAGTCAGTTTTAAGTAGACATCTTCAAGGTTTGAGGGGCGTAGTTGTAGTGCGGTTAGTTTGGTTTTTTGCTGTAAATCAACGAGGTCATCGAATTCAGGGGTACGCACGCAACATTGATCACTCTGATAGTAGAGTTCCCATTGAGGTTCTATAAATTTGCGAAGAGTAGGTTCTGAGTTTTTTTCAAAAAGGCCCACAAATCCTGGAGCAACTTGATGGATCAATTCACGTGGTTGTCCTTGTCCAACGATTTCTCCTTTGTTTAAGATAACGATTCGGTCACAAAGGATCTCTGCCTCATGCATGTAATGAGTGGTGACAAGGACTGTTTTGCCATCATTACGCAAATTAATCACTTTTTCCCAGAGTAGATGTCTAACAGAAGGGTCAAGCCCTGTAGTAGGTTCATCTAAAACCAGTAATTCTGGATCGGAGAGCAAGGCACGGACGAAAGTAAGACGCCGCTTCATTCCGCCTGATAAAGTTTTAATCATATTATCTTTTTTATTTTCCAGGGACATGTGTTTGAGTAATTCTACGATACGCAGGTCGGCAGCTTTTCCAGTCATTCCTCCAAATCGAGCATAGATCCTCATGTTTTCGATAACAGTGAGCCCTTCATCTAAAGCATTCTCTTGCGGAACTACACCAATACGTTTTTTGATTGCCCTCGCATTTTCTGCAGGATCATGCCCGAACACCTTCAAATCACCATCATTGCGTAGCACTACTCCATAAAGACAGCCTATGAAAGTGGATTTACCAGCTCCATTGGGACCGAGCAGCCCTACACACTCGCCGGCACGAACCTCAAGCTTGAAGTCTCTCAAAGCCTGGAAATTGCCATAGCTCTTATTTAATTGGCTAGCGGTAATAATATCTCTGTAAGCCATGAGCACACATGCTATAGGAAATAAGTTATCTAGCAACTATGTAGCGAGTCACAAATGACTGCGTAAGCATTGAGAATAGAGAAGAAGCCTATGCTCCTAAATAGAAAGAAGATCTTCTCCGTATTCCCATCCACGACGCACAGGCTCCTTTATAAATTCGTTCATTGAAGAGTCTTTAAAAGTCATGGATTGAGGGTTGTACTCGACTCGCTTACCAGTGCGGTTAGCGATTGTTCCCAGAATGACGACCTCAGTGAGAGGAACCGCGTAGTCGAAGTTTGAGCCACATCGATCAATGTCTCCGCGCACTGCAGCAAAGAGTTCTTTGATGGGATCTCCCAGAGAACGAGGAATGGTTTTAGGTGGAAGTTGCTTACGGAGCTCCATCCAATCGTTTAGTAGGCGAGGGCTGCTTGGGCGCATACCTGGGGAGACAATGGTGTTTTTATCTCCAACTAAAAGGCAGCCTCCGGCCTGAATTTTAGGCAACTTCTTCACAGATTCCGGAAGTCTAGGAAGGTTTCCGCCTTCATACCAAAAGACGGTAACAGGTGGCTTGGTTCCTCGAGCAGGAAATTCAAAGACGTAAGTAGCTGCATCCGCTTTGGGAACAACTTTTGCCCCATGATTATCTGTCAAGTTATTGTCAAAATGAAGGTCGTTTTTAGTATAAACGACACTTGGGTAATCAAGGCTCATGGCGTATTTAGGTATGTCTAGTGTGTGGCAACCAATATCGCCCAAACCACCTAAGCCGAAGTCCCACCACCAGCGCCATTTGCTTGGACATATTTCAGGACTAAAGTTCCTAACCGTTGTTGGACCAATCCAAAGATCCCAATCCAATGTGCCGGGTATCGCTTTAAATTCGGGGGTTCTCTTGGCATTACTGTTATTTATGGTCGTGCGGTTGGTCCAGGCATGGACTTCTCTAACTTCTCCCACAAGCCCAGATTCATACCATTCGCGAATGAGTCTAATACCTTCATAAGTATGCCCCTGATTACCCATGACGGTTTGAACCTTAAATTTGTGGGCTGCTTTTTGAAGCGTGCGGGCTTGCCAGATATTATGAGTCAGTGGCTTTTGCGTTTGCACGGCGATGCCTCGCTCCATAGTGGCATAGGTTGCTGGAAAGTGGGTATGATCTGGGGTAGAAATAATGACTGCATCCAACTCTTTATAATGCTTGTCAAGCATCTCTCTGAAATCGCGGTATTTCTTCGCTTTGGGGAATTTTTCAAAACCCATTGCGCCACGCTCATCGTCTACATCGGCCATGCAGATCATGTTTTCTTTCAGGCAAGTGCTGTAGGCTGCACGAATGATTGTTCCACCAGCTCCAATAAGTGCGACATTAAGTTTGGTGTTAGCAGACTTGGGCAGTTTTACTTTGGGTTTGGTAACACTTTTTGTTTGGGTGTCATCTTGACTGGCGGAGTCTTTATTTGTTTTTAAGCTGTCACAGCCCTGTAGCATAATGCTTCCAGTTCCGAGAGCTAGAGAGCCTTTTAAGAAAGTGCGTCGCTTCATAGGTTTGATTCCTTATTATTGATGTAGCTTGTATAAGTTGAGTGCACTGGGAAGGTGTTCTTTGAGTTTCGCAATTCGGTTATGGTCTGCTGGGTGAGTGCTGAGAAATTCTAGCGGTTTACCACCTCTTTTTTTTGAGTAGTCTATCATTCTTTTCCAAAACGCAATAGCTTCCTCGGGGTTATAGCCAGCCTTAGCCATGTAGATCATTCCATAACGGTCTGCTTCGTACTCATGAGTTCTACTGTAAGGTAAAATAAGTCCATACTGAGCTCCCAATCCATAGGCTGCCATGGTGATTTGTCTAGTCCTAGGATTACTGTCTTTAGTAAAGAGGTCGGCAAGCGTAGCTGCTCCACTAACAGCGGCTTGTTGAGACATTCTTTGTCCTCCATGCCGTAGAGTCACATGCGCTAGCTCGTGTCCGATGACTACGGCTAGACCTGCGTCTGTTTTTGTTAAAGGAAGAATGCCAGTGTGCACCCCAATTTTTCCACCAGGTAGTGCAAATGCATTGGGGGTTGGTTCATCAAAGAGAACGACTTCCCATTCTCCACCTGGAAGGCTTACAACCTTTTTCAGACGATCGGCAACCCTTTTTACCTGGGCTCTTTTTGCCGAATTATCTGAGACCTTCATCTTGGATTTAAGGTCATTAAAAGCTTGAGTGCCTAGAGCCATTTCTTGTTGAGGAGTAGTGATGATAAAGGCATTTTGCCCAGTTTCAGAGAGTTGAACGCATGAAACCAAGGCAAATAAAGCGAAAAAGAAACTCGAATAGGCGACGAGACGGTTGACTAAAGGAATAGGGGATCTCTTCATTTTTATCTTTTGCAGAGAAGCTTCTCACAAACCCTACGGATTATCAAAAAATATTTGAACCAAGAAGCATCTGTATGGCTTACCATTTCTAAGAAACCCCAACCCCTGAGACAAAGTAGAGAGTGATCTAAATCCAGAAACTAAAGTAGAGGTAGACACCAAGCACTAGGGCTAAAACAAGGCCGGTTCCTGCTAAATCCCAGTGATTCCAGCTCGCCCGTGTTTCTTGCCTTTGTTCTAGAGTCAAGGTACTAAAAGTAAGTCCTCTAAGTTTATCTTCTTTAGGAGGAGCTGATGTTAGTGAACCTACGACTATTGCGATGATACTAATCAAAAGTAGCACTCCAGAGTAATACAAGAAGCTGAAATTTCCAAAAGCAACTAACCAATGAGGATTTTTAATTAGCTCAAATCCTACAAGAGCTTGGATGGTGAGTTTAAGCATGCCCAGAATAAACCCAATCACTAATCCGAGGCATGCTCCATTGGCGTTGATCCTCTTAAAAAAAAGGCCCAGCAAAAAAACGGCGGTGACGGGAGGAGCTAAGTAACCCTGAACGCTTTGCAGGTATTGGTAAAGCCCACCTTTTGAGACTGCTGGCATAATCGGAATCCAACATAGACCGAGAATAACTACAACGCTTGTTGCCCAACGTCCTATTTTTACCAGAGATTCCTCGGTTGCATGTGGGTCTAACTTTTTGTAAATGTCGACGGTGAAAAGGGTTGCACATGAGTTAAAGAGAGAAGACAGTGAACTCATCAAGGCAGAGAGCAAACCTGCTACGACAATTCCTCTAAGCCCCACTGGCAATAAGGTAGTCACCAAAGTTGGAAATACCATGTCACCTTCCATAGACCCTCCATCTCTAAGAGGAATTGTGAGCATGCCTTTTTGATGCAGGGCATAGCCAATTAATCCAGGAATCAGAAAGATAAAGATGGGCATGACTTTCAAAAAAGCTCCCCAGATAGTTCCACGTCGTGCATGCGCCAAATTTTTTGCCGCTAGAGTGCGTTGGACAATATACTGGTCTGTGCACCAATACCAGATACCGATCACAGGTGAGGCAATGATCACGCCCAGCCAAGGAAAGTCGGGGTCAGACAAAGGGCGCCAAAGCGCAAACTGCTCTTTATTGGCTCGACATACTTCCTGCAGCTCTCCCCAGCCTCCCAGTTCACTCAACCCGATAAAGGTAATAAAACATGAGCCCAGCAAGAGGAGGCCGGTTTGCGCCACTTCTGTGTAAACAACCGCCCTTAATCCACCTAAAATAGTATATAGCCCAGAAAGTAAAACTGTGGTGATAGCTCCTATCCAAAAGGCATTATCCGGGCTACCAAAGGTATCAGGCAGTAGTGTCCGAAAAACCAGCGCGCCGGCGTAAACCGTCACCGAGACTTTAGTGAAAACATAAGCAACGAGAGAGACAATCGATAGAATCCAGCGTGTTTTCGAATTAAAGCGTTTTTCCAGAAATTCCGGCATAGTGAACACCTTGGCATGATAATAGAAAGGAACGAAGACCCAACCCAAGAGGAGCATGACCCAGGCATGTAGCTCCCAATGCGCCATCGCCATACCGGTGGTTGCACCATTTCCTGCCAAGCCAACTACATGTTCTGAACCTATATTGGAGGCAAAAAGCGAGGCCCCTACAGCAAACCAACCAATAGAGCGTCCCGCCAGAAAATAATCGGTGCTACTTTTTTGTTTGCGCGAAGACCAATAAACAATGCCAACTAGTAAGGCAAAGTATCCTGCAATAATGCACCAATCTGTCCGTTCCATCATAGATTCAGAATGGCCGTAGCATGACAAAATTGGGATTACCTGTCTGCACAAAAAGTTCCATGCACTCGCCAAAGACAGAAAAAGCTGATGCACATGCTCCTTGGATTCTTGCAAGGGTGAATGCTTATTAAATCAATATTTCATGAGTAGTCTGTAGCCAATTTAGGTAATGCTTAAGTTTTTAATTTTCCATTTGAGAATTGCGCTTTAGTATGTTCTCATATTGATTTTATTAGCAGATATTAACGAAGCGAAAAACGGATCAAAATCGATGAATCACCCAGCAAAATGTAACAGACGTAACTTTATCAAAACAACTGCCGCGACTACGGCCTCAGCATTTGTGCTGCCGCGATTTAGCATTGGTCAACCCGGCCCTTCAGCAAATAGTAAACTGAATATTGCCCATATTGGAGCAAGCAACATCGCGAGAATGGCCTTCCATGAGACTAGGAAGGAGAATATCTATGCGATAGCTGATGTTGATTCGAGTAAATTTAATGAGTACTCCGAAAAATTCCCCAAAATTGAGTCGGCAGAGAAGTTTGCCGATTTCAGAAAGATGTTGGATAAACTTGGAAACAACATAGACGGAGTGTGTGTGAGTACACCAGATCACACGCATTTTGCGGCTACGATGGAAGCGATGCAGCGTGGTCTTCACGTGTGCACTCAAAAGCCTCTGGCTCATAATATCTGGCAAGTTCGCGCTTTGAGAAAGGCAAAAGCTAAATACAATGTGATTACCAATATGGCGAACCAAGGGCATACCTTTGATGGGATACGTCAGATGAGAGAGTGGGTTGAAGCGGATGTATTCGGGCAAATTACAGAAGTGCATAGTTGGACTGCAGGACCTGGATGGGGTGGTCGGTATTTTGCAAAGCCGGAAAGCTTTCCTCCGCCTGAGGACCCGGTACCGGAATCACTGAATTGGGATCTATGGCAGGGACCCGTGGCAGACACAACTTTCCATAGCACGTACCACCCTGAGCAGTGGCGAGGGTTCAATAAATATGGTGGAGGCACTTTTGGCGACTGGTTTTGTCACATTGCCGACGCTCCGGTTTGGGTGCTTGATCTCTATGAACCTGTTTCAGTAGAGGCGATAAAAGTTGTCGGTGGTAATGAATGGATTGTACCGGATGGAAATTCAGTTCGCTATGAATTTAAACAACGTGGAAGCAAGAAACCTTGCACTTTCTATTGGCATAATGGACCAGGCGGCGCAAAAAATAAAAAACAAAAAAAGGGTCAAGAGCAAATGCCGGAGGCAATAGCCGGGCACAGTTTTCACCCGAAACCACCAAAGGATTGGACTTGGCCAGATATTCCAAACAAAGGAACTTATTATTTGGGAGAGAAAGCTAATGGGCATACGGATGAGCGCTCTAACAAACCTCGTTTGGCAGATAAAGAAAAAATGAAGGAATTTAAAGCAGCTGGATTTCCCGATGAAAAATATCCTCGCATAAAAGGTGGACCGTTTGGTGAATGGGTCAAGGCTATTAAAAATGGAACGGAGCCTGGAGCAAACTTTGATTACGCTGCTCAGTTAACAGAAGTGAGCTTGATTGGTCAGTTAGCAGCACGCTTTGGAGGAAAAATCGAGTGGGATGCTAAGAATATGAAGATCACCAATCGACCCGAGCTCAATGCCTATCTCAAAGAACCCGCCCGCAAAGGATGGGAATATGGAGAGGATCTCTAAGTATGTGAAAAGAATGAGATAGTGAGAACCATTGGCTTTGTCGCAGATCTTATGGCTTCATTCGTCTGTAACTAGATTCAGCTTCCGCTGGTTTATAAATGGAAGAAGAATGAGTCGGGCTATTTTACAGAAAAAATAATATCTCAGTAAGCCCGAGTTGGACACGTCTGTTTCGGTGCTTTTTTTCTCGTTTATGGCTTTTTGTTCTTATTCGTTTTGGCGCGCTAGAGATAAGATGAAAAACCTGCCTCCTTCTGGGCCCTGATAATCATAGTAAATTCTCGAGGCACTCGATAAGGTGCAAAAAGAGAAGCAGTGCAGGTATGAAAGGGAATCATACAACCGGCCTAGACATGGGAGACAAAAAGCACGAGCTATGTGTCGTCCATAATCAAGGCGAGGTAGTGAGCTACAGAACCTTCTTTGTTTTTCTAACACTTTCAACTTCTTCCGAGACTCTTTTACGCTGTAGCTTTTCTTAGACCCAACTCAGATCGGTAGTTGGTCACCGTTTATATGAGGAAACGAATCATGAAATGGAAGGGGTAGGAAAGATTTTTTGGTGTCTAAAAATCTCATAACGTCTAAAAATGAGAAGATATGAAACATTTGATTCTCTATTTAGCCATAATTGGCTTGTCTGTTCACTCATTCGCAGAGACCAAAAAGCCGAATATCATTCTGGTTATGTCGGATGACCAGGGTTGGGGGCAAGTTGGGTACAACAATCACCCTTTATTAAAAACACCGCATCTAGATGCAATGGCAGAAGGGGGGTTAAGACTGAATCGCTTCTATGCGGCTGGGCCAGTATGTTCACCCACGCGCGCTTCGATCTTAACAGGCAGAACTCATGTTCGAACTGGAGTTCCCTCACATGGCAACAACTTGTGTCTACAGGAAAAGACACTTCCACAAGCACTTAAGCTAGCAGGCTATCAAACCGCGCATTTTGGCAAATGGCATCTCAATGGGGTGAGAGGTCCCGGTGTTCCCATCCCTAAGGACGATCCTAATCACCCCGGACATTACGGATTTGATTTTTGGTTAACAGTCACAAACTACTTTGATCTCGACCCCTTGATGAGTCGCCAAGGTGAGTTCGAGGCGTTTAAAGGAGACTCTTCTGATATCATTGTGGATGAAGCATTGAAATTTATTAAGGCACATCTGGCTGATCCATTTTTTGCCTGTATTTGGTATGGTTCTCCCCACAGTCCCATGCTCGCGCTGGACCAAGACCAAGTGACTAAAGCAAAGGGCAAATTGGCTCAGCACCTGGGGGAGATTGTGGCTATAGATCGGAGCGTCGGGGCTTTAAGGAAAGGTTTAAGAGAGATGGGTATAGAAAAAAGGACCATTATTTGGTATTGCAGCGATAATGGTGGACTCAAATTAGACCCAAACTCTGCTGGAGGATTAAAGGGAGTCAAAGGAAAAATTTATGAGGGAGGTATACGTGTTCCAGCAATTATCGAATGGCCTGGAACCATTCAACCAGCAATAAGCGATTTTCCCGCCTCTACCATGGATATGATGCCAACTTTTGTTGACCTTCTTGATTTATCAGAAGATTCTATGCTAGCTGTTCACGACGGGGAGAGTATAAAAGACCTACTCTTCGGAAAGAATCCTGAGCGGGATCATGCGATTCCCTTTTATTTTCAAAAGAGTGCAGCTTTTATCGAAGGAGATTATAAACTATTGACCACGGATGTGAGCAGTGGTCAGTGGCAGCTGTATGATCTCAAAAAAGATCCCGCAGAAGAGAAAAATTTAGCAAGTGAATGGCCAGAGCGTTTCACAAGTATGAAAGATGAAGCTCTTGCTACGCTTGAGTCCATAAAAAATAGCGCGTTAGGAAAGGATTACCCAGAAGGAAAAATCATTCAAAAGCCGCGGAAGGATTTTTGGCATGAACTTGAAAGGTACCAAGCCCATTTTGACGCCTTCAAGAAGCTAGATCCCAACTTCAGTATCAAAGAAACAAAAAAGGATAGGGCAAAAAACAGCGAGAAGCAGTAGTAAGGTTTTATGGCGCGGTTGTCATCCTTTATTTAAACACCCTGGCGCTTAGGACTAAGACTGTGCAAGGTGATGATCATGAGACGATTTCTTCCTAGCACTATTTCGTCGCCGGCAGGAGGATAGCCAAGAGTAACCTAACCTCCCCAAAAGATGAGTGCCTCAACAGATCAGTCAAGCTTTCGAGTCTGCCAAATGTATAATCAATTACATCAAGCTTAAGAAAATTAGACAAAAAGTAAGTTTTTATACAGGAGATGTTGGCGATTGAGGCTGATCAATATATGTATTATTGTTTCTTAATATGATTATCGGCTATCTATCAATCATCCAAAATTTTTGTATTATCTATAATTTTTTGAAACTCAAGCTTCTAGAAAATGCTTTCATTCAGAAAAAAACGTTTGTGATAACGATAACTCATTATCGTATTTATTGATAATGAGTTATTAATATCATCATTGCGCACAAAAAAGCCCAAAGGTAAGGCATGCTTTATTATTTATTATTTTTAAATAAATCATTGTAAACACAAAAGCATGCTAATACATGCAAAGGATTGTTCTTCATCTTTGTCATGAAAATTAATCATGATGGCATGACTAGTGCATTAGCATGGTCCGTGGAGGCTTAAACGATTGGTTATCTTGTTTTCTTTTACAGCAAGCAACTACGGGCAGCCTGAAATGTTAAAATCTAATTTCAAAAGAAAGAATTAAAATGCCAGATACATTGATTAAAATCGATCTTAATGAAGCGCCTGAAAAGCAGGATGTGTTACACAATCGTTGGCACCCAGATATCCCAATGGTGGCCATGGTTGAACCTGGTGAGGAGTTCCGTGTTCAATGCGTCGACTGGACGGGTGGACAAGTTAAGAATACCGATGATGCTGCTGATATAAAATATGTAGATCTAACTAAGGTTCATTACCTCAGCGGACCTATTGGTGTTAAAGGTGCGGAACCTGGTGACTTGCTCGCAGTTGACATTTTGGATGTCGGGATGCTGGAAGATTCTTACTGGGGTTTTACCGGTATATTTGCTAAAGAAAATGGTGGAAGTTTCTTGGTAGATCAGTTCCCAGAAGCTCGCAAGGCTTGTTGGGATTACCATGGCATTAAGACGACCTCTCGCCATATACCTGGTGTCGAGTTTGATGGAATTCGCCACCCCGGTCTCATAGGTACATTGCCCTCCAAAGAATTACTAGCCGAATGGAACAAACGCGAAAAGAAGCTCTACGATACCAATCCTGACAGGGTGCCAGCCCTAGCGACACTTCCTTACGCAGACACAGCCCATATGGGACGAATGGAACCCGGAGCTGCTAAGGAAGCGGCTAAGGAAGCCGCCCGGACCGTTCCACCTCGCGAACACGGGGGTAACTGTGATATCAAGGATCTTTCACGAGGCTCTAAAGTCTATTTCCCTGTTTATGTTAAGGACGGCGGTTTGTCTATGGGAGATTGTCATTTCTCTCAAGGTGACGGAGAAATCACTTTCTGCGGAGGAATAGAAACGGCCGCTTATGTAGATTGTAGGGTAGACCTTATCAAGAACGGGGTGGAATTGTATGGCATCAAAAATCCAGTTTTTGAGCCAAGCCCAAGTAATCCTAATTACGCAGATTACATCATTTTTGAAGGGATATCCGTAGACGAATCTGGAGAGCAACATTATATGGATGCAACCATTGCCTATCGTCAAGCATGCTTGAACTGTATTGAATATTTGAAGAAGTTCGGATACACAGGTGAGCAAATCTACGCGCTCCTTAGCTCTGCACCCGTGCAGGGACATATCAGTGGTATTGTGGATATTCCTAATGCTTGTGCAACCCTCTTTGTGCCTACTCAGATCTTTGATTTCGACATCAAACCTTCTAAGGGCGGACCGAAGCAAGTAGTGCCTCAAGGAGTAGATGTCGCTAAAGCTCTATCTTAGAAACGCCATAAGAATCACTGATTTCTCTTATGATTAGGGGATACAGAATATAAGATAAGAATAATGCCTACATACGATTATATTTGTGAAGTAGAAGGTTGTGCGGTTCAGGGCGCTTTTGAACTCAACCGTCCGGTTAGGCTACACGACACACCTGCAGCCTGCCCGGATTGCGGTGAGCTGTGCCAGCGCATATTCAAAATGCCTTTTGTCGCAAAGCTAAAGCCAGGTGTTAGGAATGCCATTGAGCGTAATATCAAGTCACGATATGAGCCCAATGTGTATAGCTCATCTGGGGAAAATAAACATGGGGTCAAACCTCCAAGCCACAGGCCAAAAAAACCTAGAAAAGTGTCTTCTAGTCCACGTCCTTGGGTCATAGAAAGTAAGTAGTTCGTAAATCTAAGAGATATTTATAGTCTTTTTAATTAGGTAAAGGCAGACGCCTTGGGCAGAAGTAACTGCTCAAGGCGTCATTATTATATTTCAAAAAACTTATAGATAAGAGCCTTATTTCAGTTCACCGCGCTAGTGCGTTTAGGTTAAAAGCTCCTTCATCTGATCTGCTATTGCCTGGTTTCACCGGTAACGGTTTTCAGAGAGCTCAGTTGTCCCTTGATGTTGATGCTTGGATCACGGCTGATATCAGGAGATCAATCCCGCTGAAAAATCTGTGAACACTTCAATCCTCTTGATACTCGGGTTGTACCGGGGGGTATAACAAAGTGGATGTTTAAAATGAATTCAAGGATGCTTTTGCAAATAAAAAATAGAGAATTTATGTGATACTAAGAAAGAGGAATTTATTCAATTTTACATAACATTTATTGTGCGAAGTTTTATTTTTGTGTTTCAATGAGATTTGTAGCAATTTTACCTCTGCCTGATTTCGCTTGGCGTATTGCCAATTATCCACTCCACCTAGATCTTCTAGATCATTTTTCCTTGAGACCAAGATCCTGCGGAGATCTTTAAATCTGTATGGCATCATGCGAGTTTCATTCCGGGAATATTTGCTTAACACTACGCTCCAGGAGAAACCTCTCTAGGCTTTAATAGGTTTCTAGCTTCGAACAAATCACAGCCCATTCATAGGCTTCCCCTGGGTATCCGTGTGTGCACAACCCGAGGCTGATCTCTGAACGCGAGTAGATTTCACTGCTGCCAACGATCTGGTTTACAATATCTGGAAATACTTTACCTCTTATGATCCCGCAGGCACGAGCTCGCCACATGTAAGCATCATCATGGGCTCTCCTTTTTTTGTTGATACTCCATGACGGTGGAAAATGAGCTGTTTGATCAGCCTTAGTTAACAAGGAAAGCACCCAAGCAACTGCTGGATAGAGCATCCTCCAATTTTTCAATTCATTTCCCATTTCGGACGCCCTCTGAAGAGCAGCATCAAGGCTCCATATCGCTTGTAGCGGGCAATCTTCTAGGACCTGTGATTGCGCATCTTTTAGAACAGAACTAAATGAGCCTTTTGGGTTTACTCTGATTGAGCTTTTTTGTCCTTGACCAAGATAATTGACGGTATCAGGCAACGGTAAAAAAGGGCAGACAGAGCATTTCTCTCCGTTCGCTGGGCAAAGGCTATTCATCCATTTGTCATAGATGACTCTATCAACAATCGAGTCCATTTTCATACTTTATAGCTTCGAATTACTAATTGAGACGCGATCTCAACTGATAATATTTAAATTTTAGTCTACTACCGTCAAGACTTATCTTCTGTCGGGGATGGCGTTATTACTTCACTGTGATTTTGCGAATGATTATCAGAAGCAATAAAAGCAAGTTTCTATCATTGTCACTTGTTTATTTGGTCAAGTGGCAGATATTTATTGTATCGATCATTAGGTTATAAATTCAACTTGAGGAAATCATCATGCCAACAACAACAATGACAACATGTGAATCTTGTAAGCACTGGAATAGTAAGGGCTCCGAAGGAGAATGCAGGCGTCACGCCCCCCAAACTATCGTATTTGAGCTAGATAGTGAAACGAGGATTGAATCTCGCTTCCCTACTACCCAAAAAGATGATTGGTGCGGTGATCATGAAACATGCTAAATGGATTCTCATGATTAGTTGAACGCACACGCACTCCAAGAGACAGAATACGTTAAGATTTTGGAGTCATACAGTTTACCGACAACTCATCACGTCACTATTTGTATAGGACTTTGTCGTCTTCAGGCTCTTAATCTGTGAGTTTATTTAAGGTCTTGCTTGTTCTTGATAGATTGAAGGTTGAGATCTAAACAATAAAATATCTTAGGTAGATTGCAGGGATTTTCTACTTGATATTGAGTTTCAGTAACACATAATATGTGGCAAGTGAAGGACTTATTAGGGGAAATTGAGAAGTTAAAGGAAGTCGATCGGGCACTCTCAAGCATCTGTGCAAATTGTCCTTACCTCTCGGATGATATTTTGGAATTTCGCTATCATGTGCACCAAAAAAGCCAACCTGGAAAATGCGTAAGGGCCTACTTTGATTTCGCGAGTTCGGATCCTGAAAAACCTGAAGTATGTTGCATAAGGCAGTGGTTAGAAACTTCGGTAGAAGTAGAAGCAATAGACCTCATTGAGCAAAAAAAATTAGAGTCTTTTCCATTTAAAACTTCCAATGATCGCGGGATAGAGGATTATTGTATAAGAGTTATGCAAGACATTCACCATGATCGAGCATATGAAACCAACCATATAAAATTACAATTCCGCTACTGTAGCTAAATCATAATTAAATGAGTTCAAGTAAAGAAGATCCTTCCACAAACAACGCGGTCATACAGCAACGGATCAAAGATTTTCTGCAGGAGGAAGGTTGTCGCCTTACGAAGCAGCGTATCACCATCCTGGAAGCTATTTTTTCCAATAAGGATTGCTTTCATGCGGAAGAACTTTGGGTGAAAGCGAAATCACTCGATGACTCTGTGTCGCGTGCCACTGTCTACAGGACAATCAAGCTTCTTATCGATGGAGGCTACTTGCGTGCGCTTGATTTAGGTAGGGAGCAACAGTATTACGATCTGAATATTCCAAGTCAGTCAAAACTCAATCACATCATCTGTAAGGACTGTAATAAAATCATCGAATACGAAGACCCTTGCTTAGATATTCGTGAAAGCGCTCTAATTAACGAGCTGGGTTTTAATCCCAAGAGCATGACCTTTAAGGTGGAAGCCACTTGTCAAGAGTTGACCAAAACTGGCCAATGTGATCGGAAAGTAAGCAATAAAAGCTCTTAAGCTTAACAGCTGCTCTCTATTTCTTGGCACAAGAACCTGCGCAGATCGATAAGTCTCTCACGTAACATTTGGGTTAGAATGACGTGCCTATCATCCATGGCATAGAGTGCCCATCGAAGCAAAAACTCTCAAACTAATTGAGATTGAATTTCAAATAAATCTTGACGTTCCCTACCCCTCCAAAGAATATTTCGATAAGTAAAACACGACTCCTTTAGTGAGTGCTTAAACTTTGGATTGGAAAGGAAAACCAGGATGGATAGGAAAATGTTGGTACTTTTTGCAACACAAACAGGAAATGCTAAAACTATTGCAGAAAAAGCAGTCGAGCAACTCGATGAAGCTGGTTTTAAGTCAGCAGAAACAGATCTCGCTGAATATGCTTTAGAGGATTTAAAAAATGAGCAAGATGTATTAGTTATTGCGAGTACCTGGGGAGAAGGTGAGCCACCAGATGAATGCATCGATTTTTACGAAGATATCACTTCAAGGGATCCGCTAGGGCTAAGTAATCTTCGTTTTGCCGTTCTTGCTCTGGGAGACAGCTCATACGAAAATTTTTGTCAACACGGTAAAGATCTGGACCACCATCTTGAGAGGCATGGTGGGAAACGGCTTATAGATTGTGTGGAATGTGATCTTGATGAAGAAGAGCAGCTGCCTGAATGGGTTAATAAGTTGGTTAGTGTTTTAAGAAATAACAGTGCTAGCTGATATATTTAAGGTAGAGAATAGTGCAATCAGTTAAGCTTGGAATGAAGTCAATTGAAATTGGCATTCCAAATGGTAACTATCCAGGTCTATCTCACTATTTCGAGCATACCAAATTACGCCAACATCATACGTGTGTCCTGGAACTGCAAGATAACTGGGGAAATCTGCTAAGAAACTTGAATGGCTTTGGCCCGTTATTGACAGTTTCAACGAGCAGCTCTGTCGTCTCAACTAAAATATACGAAGAAGTTTATTTCAATCAGCTAGATGCATCCGTGTATGAAATTGATGGTTGTCATGAGTTGAGACCAGATAAAATATCCTCAGTCTTAGTAGCTCAAGAACATTTCGATAAGCAAATTCTCTTAAGTATCCAATTTTATGACCCCAAGAGACGAGGATTTCTAAAGCTATGTTTGACTCTTCAATCTGATTTAAAGCGTTTCCATGAATGGATAGAAGAATCCTTTGCCAACAAGAGTCCGTTAAAAAAATCCAAAATGCCGGTTCGTAAGTTAAAGCAAAAGTCTTCTTATCAGCAGGACTTAGCTGCCCATTCAAAAAGAGCAGATTCTCCTCATTCGATGGATGTCTCACCTATTTGCTGCCCTCTGCTTATTGAATTGGCAAAATCTCAACAAATTCCCCTTCAGTTTATTATGCTCACACCCGCCATGCGTCATTTCGAAGTACTGGAGCGGTTTGATCTAAATAGCAGTAAAGAAGGGTTCACTTTAGAAACAGAGGGCTTAGCCATTTCTGTGCAAACAAGCAACCTTCGCAGAGCTGCACTACATCGCCCGGTTGATGGACCTAGTACCCCATACGCATTAAATCTTTATGAACCGTGCAAATGCTTTCATACAGTTATTTTACCTGCATTACACCCAAGCGACGAGAGGGTAACGTGCTGGGCTAGTGAAGTTGAGAAGCTCTTTATTAATCAGTAATTCAGTGCAGATCATGCAGTAGAGACTTAAAAACCTGGTATGTTCTTGTCCCAAGTAACATGGAGTCTACTTGAAGTGTCGGCTTTTGAGAACCAGAGCGCTTTACAAATAAGTTTACACATATTGGCAATGGTGGAAGAAATTTCTACAGTCGTTAACTGTAAAAGAATCAAAGCAATGAGCTACAGCTTGTAACAGGTCGACCCAAGTCCTCTTAGCAGCATCCCGCAAGAGAGCTTTAAATTTAGCGAAAGCCATTTCGATAGGATTAAGATCTGGACTATAAGCAGGCAGATAGAAAAGCTCAGCCCCTACACTTTTAATGGTTTCTTTGACACCTTTGACTTTATGGGCCGGCAGGTTATCACAGATAACAATATCTGCTTTCTTTAGAGTTAGTAGCAGGTGCTTTTGGATATGTCCAAGGAACATGGAGCCATCCATTGCTCCATCAATAAGCAGTGAGTTTCTCGTATCTCAGGGCTGCTAAAAAGTAGAGCTGTGTCAATGCTCGTATGGAACTTGTCCATGAGAGCGCTTCCCGCGGAGCGTTCTTCCATAAAGACGCGTCATTTTTGTATTCACGCCGGTCTGATCAAGAAAAACGAGTTTTTTAGGATTCCATAAGAGTTGCAACCATCTCTAGTCCTCTCGCTTCCTTTGAATATCAATGCGCCCACGCTCGCTTGCCGGTAGCGTTTTTTTTATAGCTGAAGTTCATCTTCTTGAGATGATAGTGTAGTGTTCTAAGAGTTAATTTTACTTGGCATTGTTTTTGCAATTTCAGGCTAAGTTGTTTTAAAGTCATTTCAGGCTTTTGTTTTAGCCAATGAACTACTTGTTTTTTATGTGGATCAAACTTACTTTTTCGATGACCTCCATGTTGCTTGTAGTAGACCTCACCCCTCTGCTTATACCGCTTAGAGTATTCCCACACTGTCTTGCGGCTGATACCAAAGTTTTCTGCTACTTCCCTATTACTCTTGCCTGACTCAAGAGCTTTGATGACTTTTTCTCGTATATCTCGACTATAAGCTTTCATCCACTAGCGTATATCTATTACTCATCAGAATCTACAGCCCGTTCCCACTTATTTGTAAAATACCCTAGATCCCAACTCTATCCGGACTGGCATTCCGTGTGTTTCATAGTCCCACCCTCGTTTGCCTCTGGCTGAAGCTTTTATCCATCTGCTTCAACTTCTATGACATCACGTGGGTTAAATTACGATGCTGTTTTAGCATGATTAAAGATAGCCCTATGCCAAATACCAAGACTCTTTTTACAATTGTTGGTATGAGCGGCAATAGTTGAACAATGACAACCGCACTTACCATACACTCGTATACTAGTGGGAGCGTTCCTATTTGTTATGGACTTCGCTAAGACCACCTTACCAACTAAGTCATATTGAAGCATGTATTCCTTATATTCTACTCCCTTTTGAATAAGGCATAATGCTTTATCTTCTTGGGCAATGCTGAAGTTACAGAATACTTCCTTATGCTCTATGGTCTGGTTAAATAGCTCCACTTCAATAGCAATATCGTTTTTTGAGGCCTCTTTGAGTAATTTGTTAAGCGTTCTAAAATGAATCGGGTCTGATTCACAGTATCTTTCCTCTACGGTTAGATCATGCAAAGATTGATCATTCTGCCAAGAACGTTCATCAAAACGTGTGTTACTCTCATCTTCATAAGAAGAGTAAGGCAGGGCAGACAATTCATTGATTATTTTATGAAAATGCTCAATCTCTGATTGATCCGTTAGGCAGACCTTATGTAAGCCTGTTCTATTTTTATTAAAGATTTGTAAGCTTAAGCAAACACCCATTTTCTGAATTTCTTCCACTGCCATGATATGACCAATGCTTCCCCTATTGATCTCAAGTGTACCGTCTAGTTCACGCGAAACATTTGACTCTAAATCAATGAAAAATAACTCTTGAAATAACTTTCCTACTACAGCGGGCCCATGAAAAGTCATATTGTAAACTCCTCCTAGACCATGCATTAATTCGAAGCTCTTGGACCAGGGCGGTAGCAATGTAATAGCATAAACACCTTTATCTATAACCGTAGTTTGGGGAAAGAAAGTTCTTAGGCCGGGATAAGCGCCATGGTCAAAGCCAATTTTATATTTTATTTTATTAATCACTTTTCTAATCTTAATTCAAGTCATTTGAGGTTATGAGATCCATGAATAAAAAGGTTTCTCAATTCACCATCTCAGATGTCTTCGCTAACTTCTTGCTAATAAAGTCGATCATTTCTGAGCTTCGAAAACGCCCACGTAAACTGAGCTTTCTTTTTCGCTCGGACCTCAGGGCCAACTGAAAATACCCTTTTTCAGTCCATCTCTGCATAACATTCTCAATAGAGGGGTTTACTTCTAAAAGCTTTTCTTCTGTCTCTGATGACAGATATCCCTCTCCCAAGTCATAAGATAATTGGTCTTTTAAATTGGCATCACCATTTCGGGTTGAAGCAACCGCCAATGGCTTAAGACCAGCACTAATCAAACGAAAATAGTCTTCAAGTCGAGGAACTTGAAACACATCAAGCGTTTGCAATTTACCTCCGGCACCGGAACCAAATGGGATGATTTCTGCTGGGCCTTCCGCCAAGCGCTTATACAAACTCCGCTCGCGCTGGTCTCTTATCCAATGGCATGTCGAAAGTTGTCGGTAGTCAGTTCTACCCAACCATTGTGCGGCGACCCTATACATTTCTTCCTTGGTTTTAATATCCGCAGTTCGAGCAAAAGCACCTTTTTCTGTGGCAATAGGAAAGGGGCAGTTCGGAAAGGTCTTAGTATGATATAAGTCTAAGCCATGAAGATCAGTTATCACTTCTAGAGTTTTAAGGTCATTAATAACGTCTTCTTCATTCTGTTTAGGTAGGCCATACATTAATTCAACATTGACAGAACACCTTGGTATTTCCGTGAGATCGACTAGGGTAGAAATCACTTTCTTCTGAGAAGCTATACGACCCAAGGAGCGCCTTGCTTTTGAATCGAAGGTTTGGACACTCATCAAGATTCTGTTGACGCCGCTATTGACCCAATTTTGTGCTATTTCTCTGTCAACACCGTGAGTTCTCGCCTCCATGGTTATTTCGCAGGCCGGTGCCAATGCGAAGTTAGCTCGGACTGTATCCATGATCTTCTCTACGTCAGGGGAAGGTAAATCACTGGGTGTCCCTCCACCTATATAAATAGCCTCTATTGGTTTTGCCGTAGCAGCCTCAAGACGGCTTGTGATTTTGATTTCTTGGATTAATGCTTGAACATATTGCTCTAGAAGATTCTTAGAATTCCTATTAATAAAAAAGGGACAGAAAGTACAACGGCGTTTACTAAAAGGAATATGCAAATACAGGACCCTGGGTAGTTCTGGGTCAGATTTCTGTAAGGCATCTTGCCAAGATTTGTTAGACCTCAGAGTCGCATCCTCAAAGTAGGTGTCTTTCTTGTGACTACCGGCCGCAACTCTTCGTTGAATATTTACTCTATTCGCCTCTCTTTTTTTCTCCAAAAGTATTTCTTTCATAAGCAGTTGTGTTAAGTGGAATATCACTCTTTTAAGCACAAATAAGCAGAAGTCAATTCCTTATTGAGAATGAGTCTCTATTACAAACCCGCTTAGTTGCCCCTTGAATTCAGTTCATGTCCTAGAACTTCAAGGAGGTGTGTAAAAGCTTGAGCCTCAGGAAAAAGAGAGGTCAAAGAGGCTTCATTCATAGCATTGTCTGAGTTTAGCTCTTGTAAGCAAGTGAGGGAGAAGTGATCAAGCGCTCGGAGGCCTAGCCTGGATAGAGATGAAGCATCGACCTCAAAAAGGTGATAGTTCTAGGTAGTTCTATGTTTCTTGGGGCTAAGGTCTTGGACAGATTTTTAGGTCTCTATGGCATCATTCGGGTTAAAAATTGATGTCATAGGCTTATCAAATATGCCTAAATAAGCTCCGAGTCTCCGGAAATAGATACAATGAAAACGATATTAACACTAATCATTCTTACGCAAACACTGACATGGCAACATTTAGCTGCTGAGAGAACAGATAGCTCCATGATCAAATGCAGTCTTTGGATTGATCTATATCATGGTGAAGTAACAACATATGAAGGGCTTATTGATGACCTAAATCAAGCTAGAGTTGTTTATCTAGGAGAAACGCATCGTATCAAACGACACCACCAGTGGCAGGTGAGGATCCTAGAATCATTAAGAGAAAGAGGTAACGATCTTATCCTTGGGTTAGAACAGATTGAGAGCAAATATCAAAATGAAGTTGAAGCATACAATGTGGGCGAGCTTTCGTATGAAGCCTTTGCCAAGAAGATAAATTGGGAGAAAACCTGGAAGAACTATGAAGATTATGAAGATCTTGTGACCTATGCACAAACTCAGGAAATACCGATAGTGGCGTTGAATGCTGATGCAAAGATCATTCGCAAAATTGGACGAGAAGGTTTACAGAACTTGGATCCTCTAGAAAGAGATCTCCTGCCCAAAATCATTAATTGGGAAAAGGATCCAATCTATCGACAGTGGTTAAATAAAATACTGATGGTACATATGCCAGTCACAGAAGAAAAACTCATGCCTTTCTTTCAAGCCCAGGTATCTAGGGATGAAATGATGTCAGAACAACTGGTTAAGTTTCTCAAGCTTCAAGCCGAGGGAACAATAGCCTTAGTCATAACAGGTTCTGGCCATGTTAATTACGGGTTGGGTATGGTGCAACGTGTCAATCGCCGACTCGGTTCTCATAAAAAAAGAATTCTTCTTTTTAGTGAAAGTCAGGAGCTCATCCTAACGGACGAAGAAAAAGCGATGTCACGGGAGATCTCTATGACGCACGATGACTTGGACTTTATCAAAAGCCCCATCGCTAATTACCTGCTCGCCACTGAAATTGGAAAATAGCTTCCCCTACACATTATTTTCGACCTCTTGGATGACTTATTTGAGGTGAGCTCTATCATAAAAAAGGCACGCCAGAGGTTTTCCCCGGCGTGCCTTGACTGGTCATTACTGACCAATCTAGTTAATGGGCACAAATAGGAGCGCTGTCTCACGCTAATATATAATCTACACATTAGATAATGAGACTCATATCCAATAAGTCAACAACTAAATGATACTGAGTCTCATTTTAGTCTTGAAATTATAATATTAAAGCTCTAATCGTCTATGATATGGTTCTCTCGTAGAGAGATAACGTTCATTGATTGATGCTCGAGAGGCTGAAAAGGAGAAACATGAATATAAAATATGTAACGCTTGTCATGGTGATGGCATTGATATCACTCTTCCGCGCAGAAGCAGCCATTACGGTTAATTTAAATGGAAACGTAGAAACGGAAGTTTGGACAGATATGAGCTCGACAAACAATCCTGGATATCCTGGATTCTTAAATTTTTTGGATGCTTGGCCGTCTCCGATTGCTAGCGACGCGGGATCCACTGGCAATGGAGAATTTGACAAAATCTCCGGTGGAGGATATCCAGCAAGTGAATCTATTTATCCATTTGCAGTAGCAGGCACCTTCTCAGTATCCTCGACAACATCTCTATTTGATGTCACAAATGTTGTATTACAGCTGGATACCGCCTCGGGAACTTACTTAACACCAACACTCTCTTACAATGGAGGATCACAAGCAATCTCGGCAAACTTCTTAGATCTTACATCAGGAGAGTTTATCCAAGGCTTTGGTGGAACCCCTTCTTCAACATTCAACATGGTTGCTCAATGGGACCTATCAAGTATTGCTGCTTCCATCACCGATTATGAAATTATTTTCGAGGGCCAGCCCCATGATGCTATATACAAAATTAACCTGGATTCCAGTGATGGAGAATTTGTCCAACAAGTTATTCCGGAGCCTGGCACCTGGGCACTAGTCTTAGTAGGTCTAGGTTCCCTAGGCTTGCTACGTAGATTCTCTAAGAAGTAATTTTGATGATTTTAAAGACCTAACTAGTTCGTGAAAGACACCGTTATTATGAGAATACCTACTCCATCATTATTTACACTGAAGACGATCGCACTTTCGATATGCTTCATTATACCGCAGTCAAAGGCAGCAGTTATTTTCAATGAATCTACTTCTGGCGACTTATCAGGAATACCCTCTAATCCAGAGCTGCTCGTTGTAGGCTCTGGAACAAATACCATAGTTGGCAGTGTTGGTGAAAACGGAAATACGGGAGCTTCGGATGCTTCGGATGCAGATTATTTTACTTTGACGATACCATTTGGTCTCAGCATTGATTCCATTACCATCGACAACTACTCCACCTCTCCTAATCCATCAGGTAGCGGTAGCTTTTTAGGCTATAAATCAGGCACAGGCTTTGCTGGGCAGGGATTTGGAGATATTGATTCCTGGGCATTATTTAACTCATCCACTATCAATCTACTCGCTGATCTCGGGTTATCTTCATTAGAGTCTGGGTCCCACACTTTTTGGATACAAGAAACTACCTCCACCGTTGTAGATTATACGATTTCTTACGATGCAGTGCCCGAGCCCTCTACTTATATCTTACTGGGAATGGGTCTATGGATGCTCATGGTTTTTAGAAAATTAAAAAATAAAACGACTAGATGCTTCCCAGAAAAAGTAATTCATTTCAAGAATCATTCTAACACCCAACAGTAAAGGACCAACATATGCAAAAAAATACCCAAAAAAAACTCCCAAAGTCGAGTAGCAGACAAGTATCGCTATTCTTAAAAACATTCACACTATCTTTTAGCTTGCTCGTATTGGGTTTCATGCCCAACGCGGTTCAAGCGGTCATTACCCTATCACCTGATGAAGACGTTATGACCTCTGGCTTTTTTCAAGGCAATGATCGAGTTAGAGGGTTTCAGGGAGATAATCGAGCAGTCCATCGCGTCAGCACGGATACCCCATTTGGAGTGTCTGGGGCTGAGACCATTTACATCTCCTTTGATAATATATTCGACCCTGCGACCTTCTCTAGCCCTATTCAGAATGCAACACTTACCTTGGAGTCAGTACCAGGGGGATTCTTTGCTGATGCTTCCGCGGGTAACCCCTTCCTAGTATCAGCTCATGGAGTAGATCTTGACCCTCTGGCAAGCATCATAGACAATACTAATCCTGGTGGAATAGTCGACTGGCTGACCTATTTCAATACGAATATACTTGATGCGGATCCTACTGCTCTCACCTCAGTTGATTCCTTCGGAACCATTGAATTTGATGTCACCTCACTAGTGAATGATTGGATTTCTGGCAGCAATACTCAATATTTTATTGCGCTAACCGGCAAGAATGACACTTCTGGAAATGATTTCTTGCATGGCTTTTCCAATAATACTGAAGCTCCAGGCTCCACTGAGTTAGCCATTACTATTCCCGAACCAAGTACCGTAATCCTTTTGACGGTAGGTGGGCTTTGCCTAGCTGGCATGAGCTACCGCCGTTCAAAAAACAGTAAATAAAGAAACGATTGATCAAAAAAGGTTGTAGGGGCATCTAAAGCACCGAGCAATAGCGCCCCTACAACTGATCGATACAGCCCAGTAAAATAGTTGAAAGCATAAGATGAAGAGACAAAAAATCCTGTTCGTTTGTAATGGGAATCGCTACAGAAGTTCTACGGCCCAGAAGCTGTATCAGAGAAATAGTGATCTCAAAGTTCGCTCACTAGGACTTGTTTTACCCTTTAACTTAAACATGACAGCTTACCTTTCTCTCAAATGGTCTGAAAGGGTTTTTGTCATGGAACCGCATCAGATGCATTACTTAATAAGCCGATGGCCCAAAGCATTTGAAACGAGGACAATCAATTGCCTTCACATTCCAAACCATTATGCGCACTTAGATCCGACTCTCATAGAAAGCCTCAGTGAAAGCTTAACTCCCTACATTGGAAGTCCAGTAGAATACCCCTCGCCCAGTTATAGTAAGAAAAAAGCAAACAAAGACTATAGGCATAATGCTTTATGGATGGAGGCTTAGGTTCTATAAATCCCTTTTAATGATCATGGGCAAGGCTAGTCTATTTAATCTATTTTAGGGTAAGTCATTTGTCAGTATCGTCAGGATGACCCTGGCGAGCAATAAAGTCTTCGACTCGAAAAAGATCATTTCCCGCTCTTTGAGTAATCTTGAGTAAGGTATCCATGCTGGCAACCTCTTCGACTTGCTCTTGTAGAAACCATTGCAAAAAATTCTGTGTGATCCGGTCACTTTGTTTGGCGGCAACGTTGTAGATATTTTGGATTTGTTCAGTTACTCGCACCTCCTGGTCATAGGCTGCTTGAACCGCCTTTTCAACGGACTCGAATGTTGACACAGGTTTGGGAATCTCGGGAATAACAACCGCTTGATTTGTATCGTTGAGAAATTGAATCATTTTTAATGCATGAGCGCGTTCTTCATCCGCTTGTTTTGCAAAATACTTAGAAAGTTCTGGCAACGCTTCAGAATCGTACCATGTTGAAACGGCAATGTATTGGAGAAAAGCTGCAAACTCATGGCCGATTTGTTTATTGATTAAATCAGTAACCTCGTTGCTTATCATAATTTTAGATCCTTGTTCATATCGCAAATGACAACGTAAGTGCAAAACCAGATTCTACAAGGAGAATGACTTAGAATCATGTATTACTTTTCGAAAATCAATCATTTCAGAATCGTAGTGGATGCTTCTGGATAAATCCTACCACGATCTAGCGTCAAGAGCTGGTCCGCTTGCTCCAGTAAACTAGAACGGTGCGATGTCATAATGACTGTCCGTCCTTTCATCAATTCTTTGATTGACTGAATAATGATCTGTTCACTTTCTTGTTCAACAGAACTGGTGGGCTCGTCTAATAGTAAAATCTGAGGGTTAGATAAAAAAGCCCGGGCAATTCCCAAGCGTTGCCTTTGGCCTCCGGATAGCTTGACTCCTCTTTCTCCAACAACGGTATCGAGACCTTGTGGTAATTCCTCTACAAAGCGCCAGGCATTCGCTTTGCTAAGTGCCTCTTGCAATTCTTCATGAGAGGCGTTGAGTTTTCCGTAAAACAAGTTGTCACGAATGCTAGCATGAAAAAGAAATGTTTCTTGGAATACGGGAGCTACAAAGGACCTCCAATGTGCTCTTGTCAGGTCTTTCAAATCAGTACTTCCACAAAGAATGTGACCTTGAATAGGATCATAAAAACGCATCAGTAAATTAAGAATAGTTGTCTTACCGCCGCCGCTTTCACCTGCTATGGCAACCCGAGTTCTCGGTTCTATGGTAAAATTGAGATCGTCAAGCACAGGCTTCTCTTTGTCATAATAAAAGGTGATCGAATCAAAGATGATGGGTAGACTGGAGTGTTCTATAGTCTGGGGTTTTGCTGGTTCTGCAAGCTCTTCAGGTGTATCTAATACTTCATAAACTCTTTCAGAGGATGCTAAGGCTCGTTGAATTAAATCATTCACAGTAGCGAGTGTTCGCATGGGGCTATTGAGTTGCCACCAATAAATGCGTATGGCTACTAACCCACCAAGTGTAAGCTGTCCTTCTAAAACAAAATGAACTCCCAGCCCAAGCATGATCACATTCGTCATAAAGCCCACAAAGAAAGCTGTAGGAAATAGCACCGTTCGCATGCGAACGGTTTCCATGGTTTTGCTGAAGTGCTTGTCAGTCGCTTTTCTAAAAGCCCCTTCTTCTTCTTTGCCTCTACCAAAAGCGCTTACCACGGTATGGCCGGCTAGACTATCTTGTAGCCTAGCGCCCACCTCACCAAGGATCTTACTGGCGTCTTGGTAAAGTTGCTTCAGACGCTTGTTAAAATGGTTGACTATGATAAAAGTCAAAGCAAGCGGGATAATGACAAACAAACCAATCATCCAATTGATATTTAGAATAATGCAAATCACTCCAACAAAAGTAACCAACTCGTCTAACATCGTATTTAAACCTGCTATCAGTGAACTTTGTATGGTTTGAATATCTGAAATCACTCGAGATTGTAAGTCTCCAGTTCTTTGCGAATGAAAATAACCTATCGATTGTCGGTTGAGCTTGGTAAAGAGGCGATTACGTAAATCTCGGATAAATTTCTGCCCCGCCATTTCAAATGAACGATCTTGTCCCACACCGAATAACAAGCTAAGCCCTTGTATGACTACCATAGCAAGCAAGGCTGGCACTAGAAGGTCTACCTCCTTATTTTCCACCACCCTGTCAATGACAAACATCCAAATCAGGGGATGAATTAATCGGCCTGGGGATGAGATAAATAGAAAAACGGAACCTTTAAATAGATCAAATCGAAATGGTCTAAGCTCTCCCAATAGCCTACGCAGTTTTTGTTTTTTTGAAGATGTCCTAACCATATTAGACCTGTTCAACGGATCACATTACCCAGCTTAGAAATTAGCACCATATGAAAATTTAAGCCTTAGATTAAAAATTGATAAATCATAGATTTAAGTTATCTTATAAAAGTATTTGGTTGTTATGGCAAAACCTACTCGAGAACTTGTCGATGGACTTCGCAAAGCTGCAAAGAAGATAGAATCAGGAGCAGATTATAGCTGGGGCTTCGTAGCTGAATGTAATTGCGGTCATCTAGCTCAATGTATCACCTCCCTCAGTGCGACGGAAATTTATCAAAAGGCTCGCGCGCATGACCTTGAAGAATGGACGGAGTATGCCAATGACTATTGCCCGAATAGTGGGGTGCCTATGAATAGTATTATTGATGCTTTGCTAAAAGTTGGAGTAGACATCAGTGACATCAAACATCTTGAATATCTCTCAGATAAATCAATCCTCCAGGCTTTGCCAGGCGGGTTCCGTTACTTAAGAAAGGGGTTGCGAGCTGATGCGGCTATTTACATGAGAACCTGGGCAAGTCTGCTGGAATGCCGACTTAAAGACCTTCAGAAGAGTACTCAAGTAAGAACTCACATCGAACCCAAAGATCACGAAGAGCCTATGATTCAATGTCACGGAACCCTGTAATGTATCCATCAGGATCAGATACCTGAAATTCTCTTCCGTGAAGCATTTACCGTAGGGCTGGTTAATTTAGATCTGTTTTTTTACCTTGTCGTATATAGCTTCGATGTCTCGTACGCGGAAAGTAAGTTCCACACCCTCCGACTTTCTTCTCTTTACTCTTCGTCATTAAAGCGAATTTGTCCATCGAGATTTTGGTCGGCAACAAGTAGCGGAGTCAGGCATAGAATCACCCCAATCTCTTTGCCTTCATGATCGATGCCCTTAGCGGTAATCCAGTCTGTTTCCTGAGTGTTGAAAAAGGGAAAAACTAGAAGAAATTGTTAAGGATTGGTTGAGAAAATCTGTCTAGCAGTGTCTCAAAATGATGTCTTCCCTTTGAGCATCAAGCATTTATGTTTTTGCTCCCATGTATCGATTTTTCAATCCCCTTTTCTTTCTCATTGCTCAAGCCACTGATTCATTGAAGGATCGTTATATTCTTTACCTCCAAACTGAGAACAAGATTTTCTGATCTCATTTGAAATCCATTGTCTCTATTGTCATATATCGAACTTTTTGTCGATGGACTCAACAAAAGCCAATTCAAAGCCGTCAATCTGGCAGACCTCCGTTGTCTCATATCGTTCGCAGTATTATCCTTCGCATTGCTACACAAACAGGTTGGGGATATACCCGCATTTTAGGTGAACTACGCAAGCTCGGTATTCGCAAGGTTTCTAGGGCAACTATTACTAGAGTCTTGAAAGAAAATGGCATTGAGCCTTCTCCCAGTCGCCCTACTCGTTGGAAAGAGTTCATTCGCTCCCATATAGAAACACTCTGGGCCTGCGACTTCTTCACCAAAGATATCTTCACTTGGAAAGGCAAAGTTACGGTCTATATCCTCTTCTTCATTCATATCAACTCTCGCAGAGTTCATTTAGCAGGAATGTCTGAAGCACCTGACAAGCAATGGATGGCTCAACAAGCTAGAAATCTCTGCATGTATTTTGATCAAGTTGACCCAAAGCCCAAAATAATCCTTCATGATAGAGACTCCAAGTTTACCAAACAGTTTGATGCCATTCTAGAAAGCGAAGGCATTAGCATGCAAAAACTTCCCATTCGTTCTCCAAATCTCAATGCCTATGCTGAACGTTGGATTCAGTCTATCAAGGTTGAATGCTTGGATCGATTTCTTGTCTTTGGTTTCAATCACCTTGAATACTTAGTATGTGAATATGTGAAATACTACAATTCTTTACGACCAGATCAATCTTTAGACAATCGTCCTTTAGATCCAGAATCGAATAAGATCATTCCTTTTGAAAACGATACCTTGCAAGTGAGTTGTAAGAGCTTTCTCGGCGGCGCTTTAAAACATTATTATCAAGAAAAACCCCCAGATTTGGGAGAAGCAACCTAAGCTAAGACATTTTCTTTTGAGATACTTGAAAATAACTCTTTATCAGAGAACAACTTAGCTTGAGACATGGTTTTGAGACAGGATGACTTGGGCCATTTTAGCCCCTCTTGAATTACCTAACCCATTAATAACAAACAGGTTACTAATGAAGTGGAGGCGGAGGGGATCGAACCCTCGTCCTTAAGAGAGTAAACGGCTGCTTCTACAAGCTTAGTAATCGTTTATTTTCGTGGCCTAGGTTGCGCGATCACACGCCCTAGGCCCTTAGCCTCCACGTTGGATTCGTCCACTAAGGTCGGTGACTCACCTTAATGACCGCCCAGCTAAAGGCGTTCTTATCTCTTAGCTGAGGTCGGAGTAAGAACGTTGCAGTTTAATTAGGCTGCAAGAGCTAATTCATTATTAGCAGTTATGTTTTGATCGGCTTTTTACGAGGCCAACCGATCAACCTCGGCTTGCCACAGGCGTCGCATCAAATAAGTCGAAGCCAGTGCGCCCCCAGTCTAAACCAGGATTAACAATTTTAACCCGAGTCAAACTTGTATTAGGCTATCACAGCTCTCATCAGATTTAAACAGAAAGATTCTGGCGCGTGAAAAAGTTTCTGTTAATATCCCACCATGCATGGGTTGCTTTTTGACTTGAGAATTTGGTCTGTCTTTATCTTCTACTTCATGACAAGCATTCACGGCACATGCAAAATTAATCCTTCCCTTGGTGTTGTGTATCCGTTAGAAGCTAGCGATAAGGGAGTTGTTTTTAACAAAAGTGTGATACTCAATCATGAGGCAATAGCCGAAAAGGGATCTGTCGCTCAAATCATTTTTCAAATGCCTCAAGACGATGATCGGGATGTCAAAGAAGCTCGCCGAAAGAGTACCAGCAGTATCGAAGCTAGTTTTTCGCGCTCGACGAACGCAAAGCTCTTAGAGAGGCAAAAGCCACTCAAACAACTGTCTCCGGAGCAAAAGGCTGTATTGAGTCGCGCTTACTCGAGTAGATGGGTCGATCCCATTAAATTTCGCGGATTTCTGCACAAAATACCTTTGAATAAGTTACGCTTAGTCTACAAGCCCGTAGGTTCTGAAGCAGCCATTATAGAAAGATTAACACTACCTTATGGCATGTTTATAGCTCTAGATGATCATGGAGTTAAGGTTTTAGCAATAGAACAGAGTTCTAAAGCCCATAAAGCAGGTCTTCCCGTGGATTCCATCCTCAAACGTATCAATGGGATTGACATTGAGCCAAATCTTAGGTCTTTTTTAGAGTTGTTCTATGAGCAAGAGGATAAAACAAAGACTGAAAATAAGCCCTTGCCTTTGGCTTATCAAACAGGCCCAGACCAGCCTATTGAGGAGGTCTTATTTCCTGTTCCTTACTCATTTAACTCAAATGATTTTTTTTCCGATTTATAAAGAATAAGATAAAAACCTAAAAAATAGAAAGCCCTCCAGATTATGGCAGAACAAGCAACGATAAAATTAGAAGGCAAGGAAGTGACCTATCCGGTCATAGTAGGCAGTGAAGGGGAAAAAGCTATCGATGCTTCTTCCTTCCGTAAAGATACAGGTTACATCACTTATGATGATGGCTATGGGAACACAGGATCGTGTAAAAGTTCTATTACTTTTATTAACGGTGAAAAGGGCATTCTTCGCTATAGAGGTTATCCCATTGAAGAACTAGCGGAGAAGTCTAACTTCCTTGAGGCTTCTTACCTGATCATCTATGGAGAGCTTCCTAAAAAAGAGGAGCTGGAAAATTTTAGAAGCCTCATTCTTGGCAAAGCTTCCATACATCAAGGCATGTTTAATCATTTCAAGGGATTCCCTGATACCGCGCACCCCATGGCTATTTTATCCGCCATGCTTAATTCATTAGGCTGTTATTATCCTAAAATGGCTAGCAATAATCGGCAGCAAGACCTTGAGCATTTTGATGAAGCTGCAACGATTCTTATTTCAAAGGTTCGTACGCTAGCAGCGATGTCATATCGCATGAAAAGTGGTTTGCCGTTTATCTACCCTAAGCACGAACTATCTTATTGCAGCAACTTTTTGCATATGATGTTTTCTGAGCCCTATGCTGAGTATGTTGCCGATAAGGATGTTAGCCATGCATTGAATCTTATTTTGCTGCTTCATGCAGATCATGAGCAAAACTGCTCTACCTCGACAGTCCGAATGGTAGCTTCGGGTGGTGCTAACCTGTTTGCATCAGTTTCTGCTGGGGTATGTGCATTGTGGGGTCCTGCTCATGGAGGAGCGAATATGGCAGTCATTCAAATGTTAGAATCTATTCATAGTGAGGGTGATGACGGTACGAAATTTATTGAAGCCGCTATGAGTGGTGACAAGTCCAAGCGTTTGATGGGGTTCGGACACAGGGTCTATAAGAACTATGATCCCAGAGCGAAAATCTTGAAAGAAGTTAGTCAGAAAGTCTTCGATAAGCTAGGCATTAAGGATCCCCTTCTAGAGATTGCCCTCAAACTAGAAGAGATTACCTTGCGTGAACAGTATTTTATCGAACGTAAGCTCTATCCCAATGTTGATTTTTACAGTGGTATCATTATGCGTGCGATAGGAATCCCTTTGGATTTGTTTACAGTCATGTTTTCCATGGGGCGCATGCCTGGTTGGATTGCAAACTGGAGGGAGATAGCTGCTGGTGAGAAGTCACCTATCCATAGACCGCGCCAAATCTATATGGGTCCTACTCAGCAAAAATATATTCCCATAGAAAAGCGTTAATCTGTCTGCCTCTTTTTTGACTGAACATCAAACATCTTCGCAAAGCTCAAAGGTCTCACGAAACGCTCACCACTTGTATATGGCATTTTTTTAGGCCCAAGAACTCTTGGGCCATTTTGCCAAAGTGGGGAGCCATATCCGTGAGATATACTTGAATATCTTGAGTCTTCTCGGTTTCTGAAGTGACCAGCCTCCCAAGAAGCTCTTGACCAACTTTCAGCCCACAAGTAATAGCTGAGTCCACAAGAACCACTTGATCTCCCAGCATCTTGGAAAGCACTGGCTTGAGAAGAGGATAATGGGTGCATGCTAATACCAGTGTGTCCACATCAGACTTACGTATCGGTTCTAAGTACTCTTCAATAATTAAAGTAGTCGCCCGTTTGTCTAGCCAATGCTCTTCAATTAAAGGAACGAGAAGAGGTGTCGCTACCGGAACAAGTTCCAAATGAGAATTTCGCTTTAACAAAGCATTTTGATATGCCTGACTGCCGATAGTCCCAACAGTGCCAATGATTCCAATACGCCCATTTTTCGTTGCGGCTAATGCAGCTTCAACCCCTGGTTCTATGACACCAAACACAGGTATCTCCAACTCCTCCTGCAAAACACTTAATGCATAGGCAGTTGCAGTGTTACAAGCTGTAACCATGCCCTCAATTTGATGACTTAACAAAAATGCCGAAATTTCTCTCGCGTAACGGATGACAGATGCTGGAGATTTATTACCGTAAGGCACTCTCGCGGTATCCCCTAAGTAAATAATTTCATCAACTGGAACGAGATCACGAATAGCTTTCACAACCGTCAATCCGCCAACGCCGGAGTCAAATACTCCTAAAGCTTTGATTCTATTTGGCTGCATTATTTCTTAAGCCTACTTCTTCAGGTGCTCGAAAGCCTGGTTCGCCCTCTTGCATAAATTCATAATAACGAGTGATGCCGTTAGCGATTTTTTGAGCCATGTTTTGCCGATACTCACTTGTCGCAATCCATTTACTTTCTTTGTAACTTGAGAGAAATCCACCCTCAATGAGAATAGAGGGGATAGTCGAACGTCTAAGGATCACGAATCGAGCACGCTTCATCCCTCTATCATGCGGTTTTTGAGGCAAGGTTAATAACTCATTATGAACGCAGCTAGCAAGTAGTACATTGAGCTCATCAGAATTATTTCCATCATGCTTTTCTCGGTCGGACTGTTTGAGGCTACCACTTCTACCAGAGGAAGAGCTAAATCTGGGAGTAAGCGTATATGTTTCAATACCGTTGGGTTTCGAACTCCGGTTATAATTAAAGTGGATACTAATAAAAACAAAATCCTTGTGTTTAGAAGCAAATTTGGCTCGCTCCTCTAAAGTAATAAAAGTATCTCTATAGCGAGTCATAACGGTTCCAATTCCATTTTCCTTAAGCAGGTCTCGCAGCCGTAGAGCAACGTCGAGATTCATTTTCTTTTCTATCAAACCTCGCTTACCTCTGCCGCCATGATCTGAACCTCCATGCCCAGGGTCTATGATCACTCCTTTTAGTGGAGTTTTATCCTTTATGGCATAGGGACGAAAAATAGGCTCGAATAATTTGACTACGTCGACGCGAGCCAAATGCAAATTTTCTTCATTATCTTGATAAATGGGGAAGCTTAACCAAAGCAACCGCTCATTCCAGTAGAATTCTCGGCTATGCTTTCGATATAAGCAGTCTCCCAGAGGGCCTTTAATATGGGTAAAGTCTTTAATCTCTTCCAAAATAGAAAGACGCTTCTTAGTCCCTATTCGCTTGAATTCATAAAATTCCAAGAATGAATCAAAAGAAACATAAGGTATTTTCTTAAAGCGTGATTGTTCCCACTCAAATTCGGCCCTAAGGGGCGTTTCTAGCGTGACCAATAAGATGACGATTAAACAACTAGCTACAAACTTCCTCACAAATAACCCTATATGCGCTCTTTCAGAATAGTCCCTCTGACTTTTTCGCCTACTCCTCAAATTTTTTATTCAATACGATTGCTTGTAATCTCCTAGCCATCAGTGGGGCACGCTAATAGGGCGATTTTCATACCTATTTATGAGTCTTATCCTAAGAAAGCTTCCGGCTTAGCTTTACGTTGTCAAGCAAACGCGTTTCCCCAACCAGGACAGCAACACATAGAAAACCACTGGCAATTGACACATACTCCAGCCGCAGGCCTTTTACTTTTTTGAACTGACTTTCTACCCATTTTTCACATTGCTTGGTCTCTGAATCTGTAAAGCGCTTACGAGCCGCTTGCAGTATCTCAGGAATCTTAAGTGCTACGTTGTACTGATCCTCTGAGAGATATTGATTACGAGAACTTAGAGCTAGCCCTTGTTTGTCGCGGACAATCTGCACTCGCATAATTTTAATGGGGAAATACAAATCACGAGCCATACGCTCAATCACATCACACTGCTGGGCATCTTTCTGACCAAATATGGCAATATGAGGTTGCACAAGCATAAAGAGTTTAGCGATTACTGTGGCAACACCTTCAAAGTGACCAGGCCTGGAATCGCCACACCGCCCTTTGGATAATTCTTTCTCGACTACCCAAGTGGAAGAATCGTCTCGATATAGACTACTAGGCATAAAAACGACATCCACACCAGCAGATTGCGCTAATCTCAAGTCTTCTTTCTGAGCCCTAGGATATTTATCAAAATCTTCCTTTGGGGCAAACTGTGTGGGATTCACATAGATGCTAAGAACAATGACATCAACGTCCTTCTTAGCCCTCTCGACCAAGCTTAGGTGACCTTCATGCAAGGCCCCCATTGTTGGAACTAAGGCTATTCTTTTACTTGATTGTCTCCAAGCTAACGCTTCTCGTTGCATTTCATGAGGCTTTACGATAAGTTTCACGGCTTTTACAAAACCCACTAAATTGAAATTGCGCAATACCAAATAAGACGAAACGGAAAAATAATTATGCCACGAATTAACGAACACTACCTAAAATTAAAAGCTGGATACCTTTTTCCAGAGATCGGGAGACGAGTTAAAGCCTTTAGTGAGGCAAACCCTGAAGCTGCAGCTAAACTTATACGCTGTGGTATAGGAGATGTGACTGAGGCTCTTCCTTTAGCTGCTCGTGAAGCATTCCATAAGGCTGTCGACGAGTTAGGCGACCGATCTAGCTTCAAAGGTTATGGTCCCGAGCAAGGTTATGATTTTCTGCGCCATGCTATTGCCGAGAACGACTATCGCGCCCATGGCATAGATATTTCCGATGACGAAATATTTGTTTCAGATGGTTCTAAGTGTGATAGTGCCAACATCTTAGACATTTTTGGTCACGATAATAAGATTGCCATTACCGACCCAGTCTACCCCGTTTACGTAGACACCAATGTCATGGCAGGTCACACTGGCGAAGCTAATGAGCAAGGTGCCTATGCCGGACTTACTTATTTACCCTGCACCGCAGAGAATCATTTTGAGCCTAGCCCTCCTACTGAACCGGTGGATCTTATTTATCTCTGCTATCCGAATAATCCCACTGGAACTGTGGCATCTAAGAATCAATTGGAAAAATGGGTTGCCTACGCCAAGAAAAATAACGCCATTATTTTGTACGATGCCGCCTATCAAGCCTTTATCAGTGATTCGACCATTCCTCGCAGTATTTTCGAAATAGAAGGCGCTAAAGAATGCGCCATTGAGTTTCGCAGTTTTTCTAAGAACGGTGGATTTACGGGTGTTCGCTGCGCCTTCGTTGTCCTTCCCAAACAGCTGAAAGGGAGCACCGTTGGCAACGCAGAAATAGAAATCCACCCTTTGTGGTCTAGACGCTCGAGCACCAAGTTCAACGGTGTAAGTTATCCCGTACAAAGGGCGGCTGAAGCGCTATACTCTGAAGCTGGCGCTAGACAAGTGACAGATCTCATCTCACATTATATGGGAAATGCAAAAATCTTGCGTGAAGCTGTTCAAGGGAAGGGCCTAGGGGTCTATGGGGGTGAACATGCTCCCTATATTTGGGTGCAATGCCCCACTGGAATCGATAGCTGGGGCATGTTTGATAAAATGCTCCATGATGCGCAAACTGTCATTACGCCTGGGGCCGGATTTGGTAGCGCTGGGGAAGGTTACTTCCGCATATCCGCTTTTAACAGCAGAGAGAATGTTGAGGATGTAGCAAGGAGAATCAAAGAACTATGTTTCTAGTAAGGATTTAAGACTCGCCATGAACCACTTATGTATCTCTGCTTGAAACTTACATTTCAAAGCTCTAGTTTCCACAACATGAAGTTAAGGCATTTCTTGGTTCTATGCTTCGGTTTGTTATTAGCGAGCTGCGCGTCGATGCAACGCGATGAAATGACAGACACAGAATATGACCAACAGGTAGAGAAACAAATCACTGAAAGTCTACAAGAGTATAATAGATACTAAACCACAAAAATACCCCGCAGTGCCGTCAGGAGAAAAACCTTCGACCCCTGTATGTTTACAGGGAGACGGTAAACTCACGCCCGCCTTCCAGTGAAGGCCTGACGTTTGAGAGCTTACTTAGGCCTCATTATTTTTATAAGCATCGGAAGAAGGATTTCTGCCTTTGCTCGAACACCTCAGGGTAAATTTTGCAAATCAACTAAAAAGTAGTCCGTTAAGTCATTATATTAGTGAATATTTCCCATGAGTCAAACCTCTCGGCTCAGTAGTGTGCGGAATTTTTTGCACACTAACAACCAAGAATGTCAGTGTGTTAGTGGCTTTAGCTGTTAACCAAGAAGGTTACCGTGAAATCGTTGGAGTTGCAGAAGGCATGAAAGAAGACAAGGCAAGTTGGTTAGACTTTCTTAGATACCTTAAAAAGCGAGGTCTCAAAGACCCCTGCTTTGTTCTATCTGATAATTACCTCGGATTAGTCGATGCTTTGACTGAAGTCTTTGCTAAGACCCTTTGGCAACGTTGTATGGTTCACTTCTACCGCAATGTGTGGAAAGTCATTCCTCAAAGCAAAATCGGCGAAGTCTCTGCCTTACTCAAGGCTATTCACGCACAACATAAGACTCAACTCATTATCCAAAAATTAAAGGCGATGAAACTTGCCCAAGCCGCCAAAGTTCTCGAGAAGGGTATCGAGGATACTTTCTCCTTCTACGCCTTTCCCAGAGAACACCCAATCTATCTACGGACAAACAATCCTCTGGAACGCATCATGAAAGAAATTCGCCGAAGAACCAGAGTCGTTGGCTCTTTCCCCGATGGTCATAGTGCTCTTATGCTCGCTTGCGCTCGCCCCAGGCATATCACCTCTTCTAAGTGGGGTCAAAAACGTTACCTCAATATGGATAAATTAACTCTACTCCAACTCAACTCTTGATCTATTGTCAATTAACTATGTACTCTTTGCTTACTTCTATTCTTCGCTCTCTCATTTGTGCGAAACTTTTCGGACGTTATCTTGGACGAAAAGATGCACACTGCCTACATCAGTTATTGCCCCTGGACCCTCCGATCAAGTCGGAGGGTGACGAAAGGGGGGAGTCGGAGGGTAAAGAAGTTAATCTATTTAGCCCATAGGCCTAGGTTATCCAGGAAGAGATCGTCTTCATCATTGCTGGCATCACAGCGGAATCGAATGCGCGTTTTCTTGGTCAACTTATATCCCTTAATCACCAGGGATTCGAGGTAGACTGTGCCATCATCCAGGAAATCCACATCCTTGACAAAAGTAACCACTCTCTCATAGGTTTCCCCTCCATCGGTGGAGAGTTGCAGCCAGAAGTCTTCGCCTTCCTCAAAGCTTTCCACTTGGTAATCAAATTCCACGATCAGTTCCGTGTAATCACTTAGATCTAAATTCTTGGTAGTCAGAACCGAGGAGCTTGAGTTATCCTGCAGGTTCACCACACTACCATCGATATAGTTCCCTGAGTTGTCCAGGAAGCAGTCAACTCCTCCACGGATCCAATGCTTGCCCAAGCCATCCTCAAAGTCCTCAAAGAGGATGAGAGATGCTGCCGCTGGAGCGTCCCCTTGAGTCGATGTCGCTTGGGTAGCTTTGGCCCCTCCCGATTTAACAATCAAGTTCTCTGTGATCTCCGCTGTAGCCCCCTGATTATCGGTGGCCACCAGTTTTAGCTGATGGCTTCCTGCTGATAAGCCTTGTAGCAGCTTATTGCCTCCTTTCCAGAGGTAGGGAGAACCTCCCTGACGTCCTACGGATTTCTTTCCCAGGTAGAGTTCCACCTGGACCACATTCCCGTCGGGGTCAGAGGTGTCAGCCTCAATGACCATCTCAGACTTATCATATCCCTTATCAAGCATAAGCGTTGAGGACGGGGCAAAGACCACAAGAGGTGCCTGATTACCCCCTCCA